>CAMWUM010000125.1 GCA_947177435.1 uncultured Muribaculaceae bacterium | reverse complement strand
AACGCCAAGGAGAAGCGCCAGCAGGGAAAGACCAAGTATGCGTTCGGCGAGGAGTTCTCGCAGTCTGTCGACATCGCGGCCGATCCCGTAATCGCATACATGGACGCCAACCAGATGCGCAAGCACGTCGAGAATCTGCGTTCTCAAATGATGCGCGCCGCCAAGGACATGGAGTTCATCGAAGCAGCTCGCCTCCGCGACGAAATCATCAAACTTGAACAAAAACTGGAGTCTGAGGCCTGACGAGTGAGCACAATTCAACCACGGGTTGTTATATTTTAAAACGACTATTTATTTATAATGACTATGAACAAGCGAATTTCTGACAAGATCTACTATATTGGCGTCAACGACCGCGCCACCGCCAAATTCGAGGCGATGTGGCCAATTCCCATGGGCGTGAGCTACAATTCTTATCTCGTGGTCGGAAGCGAAAAGGCTGCGATTATCGATGGCGTGGAGGTGAGCCATGCGCTCAGCCAGATCGCCTACATCCGCGAGACGCTTGGCGACCGCCAGCCGGATTATTTGGTAATCAATCACATGGAACCTGACCACTCGGGTTCAATAGCGTTGCTGTTGCATGCGTTTCCCGGCCTGCAGATTGTCGGCAACAACCAGACGCTGGCCATGGTTAAAGGCTATTACGGGGTAGCGGACCACACAATCGCAATCAAGGACGGCGAGGAGTTATCGCTCGGCGACGTCACCTTGCAGTTTTTCCTTACGCCCCTGGTGCACTGGCCCGAGACGATGATGACACTGCTTAAAGAGGAAAAAACACTCTTCACAGGCGACGCATTCGGATGCTTCGGCGCTCTCAACGGCGCGGTGGTTGACACGGAGATGGATGCCGAGCCTTATTTTCCTGAGATGGTACGTTATTACAGCAGCATCGTGGGCAAATACGGCAGGTTTGTGCAGAAGGCCATTGCCCGCCTGGCCGGAGCAGAATTTGACACGGTATGTCCGACTCACGGCCCCGTTTGGCGTGAGCACCTAAGCCGCGTGGTTGACCTGTATGACAAACTTAGTCGCTACGAACCGCTCGACGAAGGCGCTACCATTGTATACGGCTCGATGTACGGCAACACAGAACGCATGGCCGAAGCCGTAGCCGAGGGACTGGCCGAAGCAGGCGTGCGCAACATCTCAATGCACAACGCCTCCGTGTCGGATTTGAGCTATATTTTGGCTGACGTATTCCGCCATCGCCATCTGGTGCTTGCCGCCCCGACATATTCCGACGGACTGTTCCCGCCTATGGCCACCGTGGTCGATGCCATAGCCGCGCGCAGCATTCCCAATCGCCGCGTGGCTCTCGTGGGTTCGCACACTTGGGCTCCGCGTGCAGTTAAGGCTATGACGGCTGCTTTTGAGAGCACTCCCACCGAACAGTCTGTCGAACCCATCACCATCAAGCATTCTCCCGACGCTGACGCTCTTGCGTCTGCCCGCGCGCTTGCACACACTCTTGTAGGCAAATAATATGGCTTCTGATTTAATAGCCTCGCTGCGAGGCAAGAAAGATATCAAGATACTTTTCGTCTGCCTTGGCAATATTTGCCGATCGCCTGCCGCCGAGGGGGTGATGAAGGAGACGCTTTCCAACCATGGAGTCAACTGGACCGTTGACTCTGCCGGTACTGGCGACTACCACATCGGCGACCTTCCCGACTGGCGAATGCGCAGTGCGGCCAAGTGCCGAGGGTTACTTCTTACGCACCATTGCCGACAGGTGAAGCCTGCTGATTTCGAGCATTTTGACCTCATTATCGGCATGGACGCCAACAACCTGGCCAACTTGCGTCGAATGGCTCCTACGCCAGAGGGCGCAAAGAAAGTGGTTGGCATCGGTCAGTGGCTCGATCCGTCACTGGGCTACGACTATGTACCAGATCCGTATTATGAGTCCGACCGCGCATTTGATCTTGTGCTCGATCTTTTGGCTAACGCCTGCGAAAATATTTACGAGTCGTTGCGTTAACTCTTTTTAACGTGTAGGCGCGGTTATTTTGCACGCTATAAATCTAATTTTGCGTGTGAATAATCGCGTTCACATGGCACCCCGACTGCATATCTTCAAAGCCGACACATCGTCGTCGCTCCCGCTCCTGTATGCCGACGCTGGCATCAAGGCCGGCTTCCCGTCGCCGGCCCAGGACTATATGACCGAAAGCATTGACCTCAACGAGTTACTGGTCAGGCAAAAAGAAACAACGTTCTACGCCCGCGTCGATGGCGACTCGATGATTGGCGTTGGCATCTGCCACGGCGACATCGCCATCATCGACAAGAGCCTCGAGGCCCGCAACGGCGATTACGTGGTGGCGTACATCGACGGCGAGTTCACCATCAAGCAATACAAGCTCGACGACAGCCATGCCTGCGCGTGGCTCATACCGGCCAACAAGAAGTATAGGCCTATCAGAGTGACGATTGACAATGACTTCCGCGTGTGGGGAGTCGTGACCGGCGTAATCCGCAAGTTCAGGTGATGCTTTACGGCCTGGTCGACTGCAACAATTTCTATTGCTCGTGCGAGCGGGTATTCCATCCCGATTTGTACGGGCGTCCGGTCGTGGTGCTGTCAAACAACGACGGGTGCGTCATAGCCCGTTCCGAGGAGAGCAAGGCGCTGGGCGTAAAGATGGGTACGCCGTTTTATCAAGTCAAGGATTTGCTGGAGCACCAGGGCGTGGCCGTCTTTTCATCTAATTACAATTTATATGGCGACATGAGTCGCCGGGTGATGGGGCTGCTGGCCCGCTTCGCCCCACGCATCGAGGTATACAGTATCGATGAGGCCTTTGTCGACCTCACCGGCATACCTGAGGTAGCCGAGAGGGGTAGGGCACTGGTGGCCGGCATCAGGAAAGGTACGGGCATACCCGTGTCGATGGGCGTGGCGCCGACGCGTACGTTGGCCAAGATGGCCAGCAAGTTTGCCAAGAAATATCCGGGCTATCGGGGCGTGTGCATGATTGACACTGACGAGCGCCGCGAGGCCGCGCTCCGACTCTACGACATCGGCGACGTCTGGGGCATCGGCCGTCGCCATGCCGCCAAACTCAGGGGGATGGGGATAAACACGGCTTACGATTTCACGCAACGTCCGGCAGATTGGGTGCGTTCAAGGTTCGCCGTCACCGGACTGCGCACGTGGAAAGAATTGCGCGGAGAGGACTGCATTTCAGTTGACGAACTCCCACATAAGCAAAGCATCTGCACCAGCCGCAGTTTTGCCAACTGCGGCCTCGACCGCCTGGCCGATGTGGAGGAGGCGGTGGCCAACCATGCCGCACAGTGTTGCCGCAAACTGAGGGAGCAGGGCACCGCCTGCGCCAGTCTCACGGTGTTTACGCACACCAGCATGTTCAACGAGCACTTGCCCAGCGACTACATCCAGGCCGACTGGCATTTCGATGTGGCCACCAGTTCGCTCAGCGAGATTGTGGAAGCGGCCGTAGGGGTGCTGCGTCGGCACTGGAAGGCCGACGGGGCATTCCGATACAAGCGCGCGGGCGTAATCGTCTGGAACATCACTCCCGCCTTTGGCGTGCAGGGCAGTCTGTTCGACACTGTTGACAGAGGCAAGCAGGAGCGACTGATGCAGTCAATAGACAAGATCAACCACACCTACGGCCATGCGCAGGTGCGCGTAGCCGTGCAGGGCTATTCCAAACGGTGGCATCTGAAGACCGAACATCTGTCACGCCAGTACACCACCGATATATCCCAATCAATTATGCTTAACGCTCGCTAATGCGCAATCCGACAAGGCAGAAACGAACCGGGCAGTTGTGGTTTGAGGCGAGGTTGCTCGGCGGATGGCGCCGCTGACTGCCACACCGCTTGCGCCTCTGCTGAGAAGCGGCGCCACGTCGTCTATGCCGACCGAACCGATGGCCACGACAGGCAATCCGACTGGCTGAGCGAGTATGCGGGCATAGCCATCGTAGCCGAGGGTGGGGGATAGATTCTTCTTAGTCGACGTAAACCTCAGCGGGCCAAGGCCAATGTAATCGCTTTGGCCGTGGGCGAGGATGTTGGCGATGTCTTCAAGCGTGTTTGCCGTGGAGCCGATTATGGCGTATGGTCCGAGGATTGCTCGGGCTTCGGAGGGGGGCATATCGTTTTTGCCGAGGTGTACGCCATCGGCTCCGACTGCTTTTGCAAGTTCGGGGTGATCGTCAAGAAGCAAAATTGCATGATGTCTGTCAATCAATGGCTTGCACTTGTCGGCCGCTTCTGCCACAGTGGCATCCGAAGCATCCTTCATGCGTATCTGTACCCACTTGCATCCGCCTTTCAGCACAGCCTCCACTTCCTCGGCTACTTCCGCCGGGGTTACACCGTTGGTAATGTATTGGAGCGAGAAGCGTGGCATAATCTTGATTTGCCGCAGGTTATGCAGTAAGTCGCCTTGCCATGCATAACCCAGATAAGCAGCGCCTTCAAATCCAAGCGCTTGCAACAGCGGAGTTTTATCTGGAGTGACTCCGCCAAGAGCCACGACATGGCTTTGGCTTATGGCATCAGAAAGGCTTGCCAACTCAAAATCAGCCTTATATCCCGGCTTTGATATGGATGGAAATATTGGGGATAGGGTAGAGTAGGCATACTGGCCACAGTTGGAAAGTTCTTCCGACGCATGGCAAGAACGTGTAAAAGAGCAATCCCCGTCCCATTCCTGCCATCGAGAGTTGAGGTGCGCACCGGCCAATCCAAATTCGTCAATAAGACTGAAATGGCTGTGAATACGTATCTTAGAACGCAGCTGGTTGGGGATGGAGTCAAGCAATGCCTGCATTTGTTGCTCAGACGCTGCAGGATGCCTAAGATGCAGCCAATCACAAGCGCCGCTTTCGAGTATTTGCGTCAGCTCCTGCGCCTCGTTGGGGCGGATCTCAGACTCTGTAAATATGACAGATAGGAATTTATCCGCCATAAGCCGCTGATATCACAAGTATTTCGTCGCCATCTTTGAGGATGAAGCCCTCCCAGTCCGCACGCTTGGCCACCTTGCCGTTTACGGCCACGGCTGTACCTTGCAAGGGCGTTTGCAATTCGTCCATCAGTTGTGCAACAGTCAGTCCATTAAGCGATTGGCGTTTTTCGCCGTTTACGATTATTTCCATCATTTTTAGATTATGTTAAATAGGTGATTAACCGGACCGTGTCCGTGGCCAATCTTGTAATTCGCGCCCGAGCGTATGGCCACGCCGAGCCATTGGATTGCAGACGCACAAGCGTCTGCAACGTTCTTGCCCATAGCCAGTTGGCAGGCGATTGCCGACGAAAGGGTACAGCCAGTGCCGTGGGTATTAGGGGTATCGACATATGTGACAGGAAACTCATGCAGCGAGCCGTCGCTCCAAAGCAAGTCAACCATATTGTTATGGTGCGCCGAATGGCCGCCTTTGACCAATACGCCCGGGCAGTTATACATTGACGCGAGAGTGGCAGGATTGTCTGACCCTAATGCATTGGCTTCAGGGATATTTGGCGTAATCACGCTGGCAAAGGGAAAAACACGCCTGACGAGCGTCTCGATGGCGCTACCTTCGCTCAGGTTGTGTCCGGAAGTAGAAACCATGACAGGATCGACCACAATGCGTTCGAGCGAATATTTCTCAATCATGTCGGCAATCACGCCGGCCGCTTCGGAGCTTGGCACCATTCCAATCTTGATAGCGTCCGGGCGAATGTCGTCGCACACGGCCTCGATCTGAGCCCGCAGCATCTCCGGACTGACTGGTACGAAATCTCGAACACCCAAAGTATTCTGGGCGGTGATTGCTGTAATCGCAGTCATGGCGTAGCAACCCATGGCGCAGCAAGTCTTCATGTCTGCCTGAATGCCGGCACCTCCGCTCGGATCCGATCCTGCAATTGACAATACTTTGATATAGTCCATAAATAATCAATTGTTATGCAAAATTACAAATAAGTATAAATAGCCCCAAACAGTAAGCCTTTTTTAACACCTACAAAATTTGATCATATATTTACTATAATATGTATTATGTTAAATAGGGTGT
>CAMWUM010000124.1 GCA_947177435.1 uncultured Muribaculaceae bacterium | reverse complement strand
GGCGTTGGGCTCTTACGCAGGATGCGGCCCTCGGGGCTGACCAGGAACGTGCCGCCCATGGCGGTGGGGATGCCGTGGAGCTGGAAGATGCCGTGGGCGTCATCGAGCTCGATCAGCTGCATCCAGGGATAGCCGTCCTTTTCAACAGCCTTGTAGAAACGGTCGAGGTTGCCGTATTCGCGGGCGATGCCTATGATTTCAAAGCCCTTGTCCTTATAATCCTCATAGATAGGCTTCATCGACATCGAGTTGGTGCGGCACGGGCTGCAAGTCGAGCCCCAAAGGTCGATAAGAACGAGTTTTCCGTCGATAAGATCCTTGATCTGATGCTCGTTGCCCTCGGCGTCGGGCAGAGAATAGTTTGGATAGCGTCCGCCAATGTGGCTGATTTCATAGCCTGTCACAAGCTTATCCATCCTCTGGCCCATGATGGTGTTGGCGTAGGGAGCCTTGTAATGAGTGATGTAAGCGTCCACCACACTTTCAAGGGCGTCGGAGCCGAGTTCCTGACGGCCTATGCTTTCAATGAGCTGAGAAAGGCCGAAATATCCACAGTCGGAAGCGCCGTAGGTCTGCATATCTTCCTCAAACTGCTCACGGGACAGCGCTAAGTAGGCGTCTTCAAGCACGTAATATTCAGGTGTGTTCTTCTTGCGCTCATCCCGTAACTTTTCCAACTGGTGATAGATATCGTTACGACGCTCTTCCAGGGCCAAAGAGTCGGGATATTCTTTCATTAGACCGAACACAGCATATAAGTCATCGAAAAGAGCCTTGGCCTCGGGTGTCAGTTGATCTTCATGCGGAATCTGGTTCATCGCGTCGAATATTGAGTCGCGGCGAGGCTTGTATATCTGGTTATCATGCTCTTTATAGGCCATAAGCTGTTTATTGAGATGGCCGGTAGCGTTCTCCATGGTCATCTTGAGCATGCGTTCGTCAGACTCACTTGAGAAGCGAATTTCACCGTTCTCCGCCATAAATGCCATAGGCATCCACGAGCCACGATTGTACAGGTCTTCGATGGCGAAGAGTTCAAATCGGTCAGGCTCGGCGGTCTCAAACACGTAATCGACCTTTCCTTCGGTCACGGGAAACTCGGCCGACACGTTGTCGATCCTGTCGTTCTGCCTGACGATGGCAAGCCTCGTGTAGTGGAGGACTGTGTCAACCTCGCCCACGATGCGCAGGCTGACCGGCTGGGCAGCGGCTGCCAGCGCTCCGCCGGCAGCCACAATCAGTGAGATAATAGTTTTAGCTTTCATAATGAATTAGTTTTGTACAAATTTACAACTTATTTTCCGAGTACCAATCGGCGAGGAAGGCTCGGAGCTCGTCGGATGTGGGGTCCTTCAACAGGATGCGGCCCTCGGGGCTGACCAGGAATGTGCCACCCATGGCGTTGGGGATGCCGTGGAGGGTGAAGATGCCATGGGCATCGTCGAGCTCGATCAGCTGCATCCAGGGGTAACCGTCTTTCTCGATTGCCTTATGAAAAAGGTCGAGGTTGCCGTATTCGCGGGCGATGCCTACGATTTCAAACCCTTTGTCTTTGTAGTCCTCGTAGATAGGCTTCATCGACATCGAGTTGACTCGGCACGGGCCGCAAGTCGAGCCCCAAAGGTCGATGAGGACAAGCTTTCCATCGATCAGGTCCTTGATCTGATGTTCGTTGCCCTCGGCATCGGGGAGCGAATAGTTGGGATAGCGGCCGCCAATGTGACTGATTTCGTAGCCGGTCACAATCTTGTCCATCCTCTGGCCCATGATGGTGTTGGCGTATGGCGCTTGATAATGCTCGAGGTAGGCGTCTATTATCTTTTCCTTCCCTTCGTCTCCTATCTCACCGCGATTAAACCAGTCAATCAACAGAGAGAGAGCGAAAAATCCTTTATCGGCCGAGCCCACATTCTGCAAATCCTCCCTGAACTGATCCCTGCTTACATCCTTCGCGGCATCGGACAGCGCATAATATTCGGCAGTGTACATTGTGTGCTCTTCTTCCATCTTGTCACGCAGGCGGAACATTTCATTCCTCCGCTCCCTGAGGGGGAGTGAATCGGGATGCTCATTTATTGATTGGGACAGTACCTCAAATTCCTCCCAAAAGGCCTTTGCTTCAGGCGTATAGAAATCTTCCCAAGGTTTTTGGTCTATCACCGCCGTGATTGAATCCAGCTGGGGGGCGTACACCTGATCTTTATGTCGGGCGTATGCTATTACTTGGCTGTTTAAAGGCCCCGTTGCGCCTTCCATAGTTATATTGAGGAGTCCATCGTCAATCTTGCTGGAAAATGTCAATTCGCCATCCTCGGACATAAATCGCATTGGCATCCACGCACCTTGCCTATAGAGGTCTTGCAAAGCGACAAGCTCAAACTGATCAGGCTCGGCGGTGACAAAGACGTAATCCACCTTACCATCGACTACCGGTATCTCAGCCTGCAAATTTCTTGGCATATCATTCTGCCTGATGATGCCAATCGACGTATAATGGTTGGTGGTATCCACGTCGCCCACGATGTGCAGACTAACCGACTGAGCCGAGGCGGCCAGCGCGCAGCCCGCAGCCACTATCAATGCAATAATAGCTTTTGCTTTCATCATAAATATGCTTTGCGCAAATTTACGACAAAAATTTCACTTTCGTCTCAACAAATGTTGATTCTACACATAAAAATACCGTACGATTTTACGGATACGTGAGAAAAAATCGTTATCTTTGCGCAGATTTAAAGTTGCACTTAAAAACTGCGCAATCATTATGGAGTACATCAATAGGATTATTGCAGCGAAGGTGATGGAGGCCCATCAGAGCTTTCCCGTTATCCTGATTACAGGACCTCGCCAATCTGGAAAAACCACGCTTTGCCGCCACCTGTTCCCCACATACAAGTTTGTAAACCTCGAGCTCATCACGATGCGCAATAGGGCCAACGATGATCCGGAGGGTTTTATCAATTGGCTGGGACCCTGCGCAATAATTGACGAAGCACATAATGTACCCGATATATTGTCGGTAATCCAAGCAAAAGTGGACGAGGACAGGTCGCTGAGATACATCTTGACCGGAAGTTCCAATTTCGCTTTAATGCGAAATGTCAGCCAGTCGCTTGCCGGACGTGTGGCCGTCTTTACCCTTCTTCCGCTCTCATTGGAAGAGTTGGGCAAAGAGTATACAAACCGCCCTACTGACCAACTTGAATACACAGGATTCTATCCGGGAGTTGTAGCTTGCGGACAACCGGCAGACTTATTTTACGAGAGCTATTTATCCACTTATATCGAACGTGACGTTAGAGATTTGCTTAAAGTCAAGAACCTAAACAAATTCGAACACTTTGTGCGACTTTGCGCCGGTCGAGTATCAAGTGAACTAAATGCCTCGGCACTGGCTACAGAAGTGGGGGTGAGCTCAGTCACTATAGCCGAATGGCTAAGTATATTGCAGGCGTCCTTTATTGTTTTTCCTCTTGCGCCATATTATGCCAACATCGGCAAAAGACTGTCCAAACGCCCAAAATTGTATTTTTACGACACTGGACTTATGACTCATTTACTGGGCATTACCACTTACGAACAGTTGGAAACCCACCCGCTCCGAGGGGCTGTCTTTGAAAATCTTGTAACGGCCGAAATGATGAAAACCGCATACAATGCCGGCCAAAGGCCTTCTCTATGCTTTTATCGCGAAAACTCTGGAAAAGAAGTCGATTTGGTGCAGGAGACTGCATCAGGCATAAACTTATTTGAGGTCAAATCATCAATGACATACCGCAAGGATTTCATCGCCAACATGACTTACCTGCAGGACAATTTGAGCAATGTAAACAATTGCACGCTGATTTACGATGGCGATACCATCGCACCGGACATTTTCAACTTCCGCGACTACTTCTGTCACTAAAATTTGTAGGTGAGGAGGAGGCGCACGGAGTAGGCCGTGGCCTTGACATTTTCGAAGTCGCGGTAATGGGTCGAGCGGTAATAGTGGGTGAAACCTGCCGTGAGCAGCAGGTGGCGGCTCAGGCCGTAGTCGAGGCGGAGGTCGGTCATGGCAAACGTGGCGGCCGAATCGTCGCCCATGGCGTCGAGGGTACGATAGTTGACTTTCCGCAGGTCGGTGCCACGAGAGTAGCCCCAGGTGAACAGGCGATAGATGTCGAAGTCGACCGAAGCGGAGAACTTGTCGACGCCGTAGTTGACGTTGACGCCTGACTTGATGGCGAATCCGCTGGCCATATTGTAACTGCGGTCTTTGAAAAAATAGTGGTCGGTGAGGATGCCGCCAAGCAGCACGGCGTTGGCGTGCATGTGAGCGTCGAGCACCCAAGGCTTCGACTCGTCGCCGCGGTAGAAGATGCCCACGCCGGCACTGGCCGGGGTACCAAGCTTGTAAGGGGTCTTGCCGTAGGCCTTCGATATGGTGTCTGAATCATAGAAATCGAAGTGCTGGTACGCGCCGACGCTCAGGTGGTGGCTCTTGCTTTCGAGCACCTCACGCGACATAAGGCGTCCGATGATGTTCATCTGGCTCAATACGGGCTGATTAGAGATGGCATTGAGATGGGCGCGGAATGTGAAGTAGTCAAACGGTGTATTGCTGCTCTCGACAAACCGCTTACCGTAAGTAACGTTTATCTCAGCAGCCATGCCCACCGGGAAGTCGGGCACTCCCTTGTAGCAAATGCCACGGGCGCCGAGCGACACCTCCACGATGATGGGGGGCAGGCCAAACTGTCGGCCGGTGGTGGCACGGCGCCGCCACGCGTCGCCGTTGATTATCCTGACGAGCCCGCGCATGGGCGACACGATGAAGGCGCCGGCCTCGCGTCCGAACCTCTCCCACCCCACCGTGCGGTCGTTAAGGATGAGATCGCTGGTGCGGAACGCTACCTCGCCGATGGCCATGCCGCCGATGGGCGTGGCGATGATGTCGTTGGTCGACGGGTATTCGGTCTCCATCACGGTCTCCCACATGGCGCTCCCGGCAAAGGCGAACAGACCCGACTGCCAATAGTTGAACCCGCTGGCGCGGGCCGAGTTGAAGTAGAGATTGCCGTGGTAGGGATGGAGAAACATATTAGTGCTCAGGAAGTCATTGTCCCAAATAAATCCCGTAGTGAGATTGCGCTTGACCGACTTGTAAGACAGGTGGGTATAGGGAGCCTTCTGCACATACCTGTCCCAAGCCCATGTGCCCACGTTGAGACCGCCCACCAATGCAGTGGCCTGCCAAAACTTAGGCTTGCCATAGTATTCGAGGTCAACAGAGTCAGGCGCCTCCTGTGGCAGGTAGCGCGTACGTATTCTCGACTGGCCAAAGGCTGTGACAGCGGCCAGTGTCAATACAAATAATAATACAAAACGTGCGCTTCTCATAATAAATAGTTTTCATTATAAGAAACGCACGTGAAGTGCAAAAAGTTTATTTACTCCGGCTCGCGAATGGGGGCCTGGCGCTTGAACACCTCTTTGAACGATATTATGGTCTCAGTGCGCGCGGCTTCGAGCCTCTGGAAGTGGGTCTGGATGATTTGCAGCAGGTGGTTGTTGTTACGTGCCACCACCTTGATAAACATATCGTACTGGCCGGTGGTGAAATGGCACTCCACCACTTCGGGAATCTTCTCGAGCTTGGCGATGATGCGCTCGTAGGTGGTGGGGTCGTTGAGCAGGATGCCGATGTAGGCGCACGTGTCGTAACCCAGTGCGGATAGGTTGATGAGGCACTCTGTGCCCTTCACCACTCCTCGGGCGGTAAGCCTCTGGAGCCTTTGGTGGATGGCTGCGCCAGACACCCCGAGCTCGCGAGCTATTTCGAGGTAAGGCTTACGACCATCTTCGGCCAGTTTGCGCAAAATCTGAAGGTCGGTCTTGTCAAGCTGCTGATGATTCATATATCTTTTTCTTTAATTAAAAATCGTACCTGAGACGGGACAAAATCGACCCGTCAAAATAATTTATTGCAAATATACAAATATATTTTCAAAAATCCAACAAATTGTTGAAAAAATGACGTAAATAAACGCAAAACGACAACTAATGT
>CAMWUM010000123.1 GCA_947177435.1 uncultured Muribaculaceae bacterium | reverse complement strand
AATTCCTGTGACAAAATGTAACAATCACAAAATGCTACAAAGATTGCTACAATTTACGGGGAAGACGCCGCAAGCGCCTTTGCGGGATACGAATATTGTGAGGGGGAGGCTAATCGTAATGGGTGACGGCTTTGCGGAGGTTTTCGGCAATGCGCGTGCGGAATTCGGGCGGGGCGATGACTTCTACAAATTTTCCGAAGCCGAGGATTAGTCGTTCTAATTCGGGATTTATGACGACTTTCAGTGAAATCTGAATGCTGCCGTCGCGAAATCGCTGTTCAACCTTTTGGGATTTATGGAAAGGCTTCGACTCGACATAGGGCGCTTGCTGGCGGTCAATCTTGACTACTACCCTGCGTGGCTTATCACTGATGAGTTTGGTCACGCCGAGTGTATCGTCGAAGAAATGTTCAGGGTCGAAGTCGACGCATTTTTTGAAAGGGCGCTCTTTGTCCACGGCCACGGAATGTATGCGGTCTAGGGCGAAGATGTTGACCTGCGGCGAGCGGTTAGTCGCCTTTTCGCAGATAAGGAACCAACGGTTGCGGTATTCCTTAAGCAGGTATGGATACACGGTCAGTGCCTCAGGCTGCCGAGCCTTGAATGACTGATACTCGATGACGATCGTTTGCCGCTTGCGCACAGCATCGTAAATGGCACCGATGAATTTAGTGCCTTTGTAACCTGGCACGTGTTCCATATCCATGGCCGGGGCCGAAGAGCCTGTGTGGCGAGAAATCTGCTCGTTGAGCTTGCTGATGGTGTCAATTGAGGAGGCCAGCTGCGGAAAGCCTTGCAACTGGCGCAGGATGTCGAGGGCGGAATTGAGGGCGTCGAGGCCCTCGTCGTTGAGCGGGAGGTGGGTGATGCTGTAGTCCGGGTCAGCGTATTCATAATACTTCTTTTCGCGCACGACGATTGGCGCATTGTAACCCAGGCGGTCGCTGCGCATCAGGGCAAGGTCGCCTTGCAAAGTGCGTCGGCTGACGGGATTGCTGCGGCCCTCGAATTCGGCCAGTGCGTCGGTGCAGGCATCAATGAGATCGCCTATGGTCCATCGCCGGTAATGGTTCTGCAGGCATCGGTCGATAGTGGAAATGCGGATTAGAGAGGCGCGATTTAGTGGCATTTTGCTGAATTTTTCCGCAAATATAGCCATTTTATTTTTACTGCGCAAATATGCTGCGCACGTGTTTCTCAACTTTGCGCCATAATTTTAAGGAAATGATAATAAACGGAAAAACAACATCGGCTGAAATCTTCACCGACAACATCGAACAGGCCGCCCTCGACTGGGTAACGGCCCTGTGCGATCATCCCGCCATGGAGGGTACGCCCATCGCGCAGATGCCCGACGTGCATGCCGGCACGGAGTGCAACGTCGGCACGGTTTACCCCATCGGAGCGTGCGTAAATCCCGATCACGTGGGCGTCGACATCGGCTGTACAGTCTCGATGCACAGGATGTCGCAGCCGGTCGCCCCCAGTGATTTTGTGCTGCTCGACCACCGCATCCGCGAGGCAATACCGATGGGTGTGGAGGTGTGCGCCAAAAATTCACTCAATGAAAAGGAACTGTTCAAATTTTTAAACGGCCAGTATCAACGCGCACGCTCATGCGCGCCCGAACTTATTAATGATGCCCCGCGCATCGATGCCCGCTTCATCACCGGCTTCTGCCGACGCCTGAAGTTGCAGGAGGGAATATTCTACAAGAGCCTTGGCACACTCGGCAGCGGCAACCACTTCATCGAATACGGCGTGGCAGACGACGGCGTCCAGCCATGGCTGACCATCCACTGCGGCTCGCGCAACCTGGGCGTGAAAGTAGCCAACCATTGGCGCGTTATCGCCCAAAATCCCAAGCGGGCCAAGTACGCAGGCTACCTTTGGGGGGATGCCCTCAAAGGCTATCTTTCCGACATGGCAATTGCGCAGGCCTACGCCCTGTACAACCACCACATCATCCGCGACCGAGTCTTTGCCATCCTGCGAAAGATCTGCCTGGCAAAATGCGTCGAGTCGATCTTCACCTCGCACAATTATATCGACGTGGCCGACGAGAGACCTATGCTTCGAAAAGGCGCTATCGATGCTTCACTTGGGCGGAGGGTGGTCATACCCCTTAACATGCGCGACGGAATAGCCATAGGAGTAGGCAAGGGCAACGCTCGGTGGCTCTGCTCTGCTCCGCACGGAGCCGGGCGCGCAATGAGTCGCGCTCAGGCTCGCAAGCAGATAGGCATGGACGAATATCAAGCGGCCATGGAGGGCGTGTACTCGACGTCGGTGTGCTCCGGCACTCTCGACGAGTCGCCTATGGCGTACAAGCCTGCCGCTGAGATTCTCGACCTCATCAGTCCGACCGTAGAAATCATAACTATGGTAAAGCCAAAACTCAACATTAAAGACACCGGAGAATGAAAACATTCATACATTTTTTTGTGGTGTATCACTGAATGATACAGGTAGGCCGTAATTTTGCAGTGTAACTTAAAAATATTATGTAATGAGGAAGATGGATTTATCGCGTGAGAATAGCAAGTCGGAAAACAGCGCAAGGAACAAGGAGAGGGCGCAGGAGGCAAAGCCCAAGTGCGTGCTCGAGGCTTTCGAGTACATCGTGGAACTGGCCGAGGACTCGAACCTCGGCAGTGAGTTCTTCGAAAAAGCTGGAACGCACATCCGCTACGCTGCCCGCAAACTCAAGCTCACGCCTATGCAAACAGCCATGCTGGCAATTTTCGTCGACCGAAGCGACGACAACCGGATTATGATTTCCGAGATAGCCCGCTATGTGGGCTGCCGCAACACCAAGATTCTGCGCCTTTCCGCCGACATCGACGTGCTGGAAGAGAAGCATTATGTGCGAGCTGCCCGCAGCAAGAAGTCGCTGAGTTACCGCGTGCCCGACGCCGTGCTGAATGCGCTGAAGGAGAACAAGCCTTACGTGCACGAAGAGGAGTCGGTGCCCGATACGCAGTCGTTCTTCGACCAGTTTAACCGGCTTATGACTGAAAGGGAAGACGACGAACTTACTCACCAGGGGCTCAAGGATAAGACGCTCGCGATGCTTGAAGAAATCAAGTCGACCGTTTTTGCCACCGAACTCCAGCGCTGCCAGCTCGGCAGGGAGGATACGCTATTGTTTGTCTACATGGCCCACCTGTACGTGGAGAACAATGACGATAACATTGGTTTTCACGACATTGAGAATATTTATGACAACGACACCATCCCGGGTTGGGTCAAGCGCGAGATGCGCAACCGCGAATCTGCCCTGTTTGAAAAGGCATTGATAGAGAATGTCAATGAGGACGGCATGGCGCGCAGCGACTCATTCAAACTCACCGAAAGCGCCAAGGAGAGATTGCTCTCGGAGCTGAAAATCGGTAATATAGGCAAATCTACCAATGGTCTGATCAAGGCTGACTCGCTCACAGCCAAGACTCTTATATATAATAGGGCGGAAAAGGAGCAGATCGACGAACTGTCCTCCATCCTCTCGGAGCAGCGATTTGCCGACGTGCAGGAGCGCCTGCGCAAAGCCGGCATGCGCCCCGGATTCTGTTGCATCTTCTATGGCACTCCCGGCACCGGCAAGACTGAGACCGTCTATCAGTTGGCTCGCCAGACGGGCCGCGACATCATGCGCGTTGACGTCGACAAAATCAAAAGTTGTTGGGTGGGCGAGAGCGAGAAGAACATCAAGGCGCTGTTTGACCGCTACCGCAACATCTGCAAGAGCAACCCTCTGGCGCCCATCCTGCTCTTCAACGAGGCGGATGCCGTGCTCGGTGTCAGAATGGAAGGTGCGTCCCGCGCCGTCGATAAGATGGAAAACTCCATCCAAAACATCATCCTGCAGGAAATGGAAAGTCTCGACGGCATTATGATTGCCACCACCAACCTCACCACCAACCTTGACAAGGCCTTCGAGCGCCGCTTCCTCTACAAGATACGCTTTGACAAGCCTACCACTGCCGCCCGCGCCGAGATTTGGCAGCATATGCTCAAGGGCATGACCGCCGATCAGGCCAAGACGCTGGCCGAGCAGTTTGACCTCTCAGGCGGCGAGATAGAAAATATCGCCCGCAAGCATTCGGTCAGTGCCATCCTCTCAGGCTGTGAGGCCATCGACATCGACGCTCTCGTCAAAAGTTGCCAGCATGAGCGCCTTGGAAATACCTCGCGGGCTCGGATAGGCTATTAGTTTGCGTTTATTTATTCTGGTGGGAATAATTATTGCGCAGGGTAGGAACTAACTTTGCAGTAGATTTAAGATATATGTATAACTTTAATACTTACTGCAATGAAAAATTATGGAAATAACGACACGGTTTTTGCTCGGGCTCTGATGATGGGCCAGGAATTGCTCAATGTGCGCATCAGCGGCGTTTCGTCGCAGGAGAGTTTGATGGAGGCGGTGCGTGCGCAGATTGGGACTCCCATTGGTTCGCTCGTCAGCCTTAGCATCCGCAACCTCACCCAGGGGTGGGCCGTCACTCAGCCTTATTGCTATATCCGTTGATGATCCGGGCAATGGCGCGGGCGTCATCGGCACTGGTGCTCCGGCCGATGGGCAGGCTCACGACCTCGCGGGCGATCTGCTCTGCCGCAGGCAGGGGGATGTGGGCGTATTGAGAATAACATGACTGCCGCGATGGCATCACGGGATAATGCACACCTGTTTCTACACCTTTATCTAACAAATACTTGCGGAAAGCATCACGGTCGGCCACGCGCACCACGTACTGGTGCCAGACGTGGCTGCGGGCGGCGTCCTCGGGGGCGCCGCTTTCGCTTTGCGGCAGAGCGGGCTTGACGACGAGCGGATTGGTGATTTCTCGGTCGTAGGTTTCGGCCAGAAGGCGGCGGCGAGCGTTCTCCTCGTCGACGTGGGGCAGTTTTACCCTGAGCATGGCGGCCTGTATGGGGTCGAGGCGGCAGTTGAGGCCGGCGTAGACGTTGTGGTAGGGTCGGTCGGTGCCGTAGTTGCGCAGCGAGCGTACGACTGCGGCCAGTTCGGCATCGTTGGTGGTCACGGCACCGGCGTCGCCGAGGGCGCCGATGTTTTTAGTAGGGTAGAAGCTGAACGCGCCGGCATGGCCAAGGCCGCCGGTGGCCCGGGTGCCGTACAGGCCGGGGCAAAGGGCGCGGGCGCCGATGGCCTGAGCGTTGTCCTCGATGATGAGCAGCTCGTGGCGCTTGGCGATATCGGCGAGTGCGGGGCTCCAGCAGGCGCGGCCGTAGAGGTGCACGACCATGATTGCACGGGTGCGGGGCGTGATGGCACGCTCGATGAGTCCAACATTAATATTATATGTATCCAAGTCGGCATCTACGAATACGGGGCGTAGGCCGTTGTCAGTGATGGCGAGCACAGAGGCGATGTAAGTGTCGGCAGGCACAATTACCTCGTCGCCGGGGGCGAGGCGGCCCATTTCGAGCCATGCGCGCAGGATGAGGCGCAGGCCATCGAGGCCATTGCTGACGCCGATGGCGTGGCTGGTCTGGGTGATTTTTGCTATGTCGGCCTCGACGGCCTCGACCTCGGGGCCGCCGATGTAGTAACCGCTGTCGATGACGCGCGCGGCGGCCTCCTTGAGCGCCTGGGCGTAGGGGGCATTGTCAACGGCAAGATCGAGGAACGGATAGCGCGGGGTGGACACCCGAAGACAAACAGGTTGCAGCCCGTACTGGCGTAGGAATTCGGCACGGTCGCGGATGTAGTCGGCTTCGTCGTATTTTTCCGAGGCTATGACCAGGCAGATGGCTCCAGAGGAGAAGTTGTCGAGCTCGCGCCAGATGCCTTTGCGCAGGTGCAGGGCCTGGAAAGGGCGGTTGAGGGTGATGCGGCGGCGCTCGTGGCCGTTGTCGATGGTCACGTCGAACGACCCGCTGGCGGCCACAATCAGCGACTCCATCTGGTGGTGGGCATGGCCGCCGCGGCTTGAGTCGGCGGGCACGTCGTAGAGGTAGTAGACGCGCTTGATATTGAATGGGCAGGCGGGGGTGTTTTCGACCTCGGTGAGGCAGCCGTTTTCGCC
>CAMWUM010000122.1 GCA_947177435.1 uncultured Muribaculaceae bacterium | reverse complement strand
CTCCCCGTCCGAGCTCGTGGAGGGCTTCCTCAAAGGCGACGTCACCACCCTGGCCCGCGCCGTCACGCTCGTCGAGAGCATGCAGCCCGCCCACCAGGCCGTGGCCCAGGAGGTAATTGAGAAGTGCCTGCCCCACTCGGGCCGGTCAAAGCGCATCGGCATCACCGGCGTGCCCGGCGCCGGCAAGAGCACGTCGATTGACGTGTTCGGCCTCCACGTAGTGGAGCGCGGCTCCAAACTGGCCGTGCTCGCCATCGACCCATCGAGCGAGCGCACCAAGGGCAGCATCCTCGGCGACAAGACCCGCATGGAAAAACTTTCGACTCACCCCGGAGCATTCATCCGCCCCAGCCCGTCGGCAGGCTCGCTCGGCGGCGTGGCCCGCAAGACCCGTGAGACGATTGCCCTTTGCGAGGCCGCCGGATTCGACACCATATTCGTCGAGACCGTCGGCGTGGGCCAGAGCGAAACGGCCGTACACTCGATGGTCGACTTCTTCCTGCTCATCCAACTGGCTGGCACCGGCGACGAACTGCAAGGCATCAAGCGCGGCATCATGGAGATGGCCGACGGCATAGCCATCAACAAGGCCGACGGCGACAACATCGACCGCGCCCGCCTGGCCCAGGCCCAATTCCGCAACGCGCTCCACCTCTTCCCGCCCACAGCCTCAGGCTGGGCGCCAGAGGTACTTTGCTACTCAGGATATTACGGCCTCGGAATCGACGATCTGTGGGATATGATCGACCGCTATTTCGAGTTTGTAAAGAGCAACGGATACTTCGAGCAGCGCCGACGCGAGCAGGCTCGCTACTGGATGTACGAGACCATCAACGAGCAGTTGCGCTCCCACTTCTACAACAACCCCGACATCCAAGACATGCTCGCCGACAAGGAGCGACTGGTGCTCGACAATCAGCTCAGTTCGTTCATAGCCGCTCGTGACGTAACCGATTTCTACTTCAACAAATGAAACATCTCTCCCTCACCATCCTGGCTCTGCTGCTGGCCCTGACGGCAGCCGCCGCGGGCCCGCAGATCAAGTTCACGACCCAGCAGCAGGACTTCGGCACCGTACGCCAGACTGACCCTCAGGTGACGCTCACCTACGAGTTCACCAACACCGGCGACGAGCCTCTGGTAATCATTTCGGCCAAAGCCTCGTGCGGATGCACCAAGCCCCACTACCCCGACGCCCCCATCCCTCCCGGCCAGAAAGGAACCATCACCCTCAAATTCAACCCCCGAGCCCAGTTTGGCGAAATCCACAAGAGCGTGACCGTGCGCACCAACGACAAGAAGCACAAAAAACTCACACTCCGCCTCACCGGCGTCGTAATCGAATAGAAAAGCAGGCGCGCCCGAAAGGCGCGCCTGCTTTGTGTTTGTCTCTGGGTGGTTTGTCTTTGGGTGTGTTGGTTACTCGGAGAGGAGGGCTTTGAATACGCGGTCGCCGGAGGACACGATGTAAAGGCGGCCGGGCTCGGGGGTGCGCACCTCGATGCCTTGAAGGGTGAAGAAGCGCATGCCGGGCTCGATGGTCACACTCTCTACGCCGCTGCCTGCTCCGCGCAGGCTTTCGGGCACATCGACCACCACGCGCTTGCTGGTGGCCACGCCGCCCTTATGGGTAGTGACGCGCAGGCGCACCACAAGCTTGGAGCTGGTCAGGGCGTCGGCGGGCAACTGGTCAATGCCGATGCTCCGGCTGCGCGAGCCGGTGACGTCGAGGTCGCCACGCGGTGTCTCACAGAGAGTGGCATAACCGTTGTCATCGGTGAGATATTCGATGGCCTCGATGGCACTGTTGTCGCCGTTGGGGTTGGTGATTACGGGGCGGAAGGTGCGCGAGGCCTCGTCGAAGGTGGCTGTCAGGGCCACATCCTCCTTCAGGCCGGGGAACCAACCGATGGGCACGAACTGCATATCCTCACGGTAAGCGTGCGACGGGCGCAGGTCGCGGTAAGCCTCGCCGGCGGGGGTCACCCACCATGCGCCGGCCTCGCTATCCCACTTGAGCACGCGGCGCTTGTCCTCGTTGAGGTTAAAGATGGTGTAGCGCTCGATGAAGGGGGCATTGTCGAGGGTCGAGCAGATTTCGATAATCTTGCGACGCTGGTAATCGAGCTGGTCGTTCCAGTCGCTGGGCCACGACTCCTTGGTCCAACTGGCGCCATTGTTCCACTCGGTCAGCCAGATGGGACGCTTCGTTTCATTGTAGATGCTCAGCAGGCGGCTCCACCATACGTCGCTGTTGGCGGCCTCGTTGGTGCCCCAGTAGGCGTGGTAGCCCACGAAGTCGCAGCGGTAAGCCATGTCGTCGCAATGCTTTACGAAGTCGCGTATCCAACCCGCGTCGGTGGGCGAGGGGCCGCCGATGCGCAGACCGGTGTGGAAATACTTTGGATTCATGGTGCAAGCCGTCCACGCATCGGTGGTGCCTCCGCACGAGCAGCGGTCACTGGTATGCTGCTCATTGTGCTCAGGCTCGTTGAGGCCGAGCATGGCGGTGGAGTTGTATTTGGGGTAGAAGTCCTCCATGCTGGGCCAGTAGCGGTGGCACTGCATAGGGATGAACTCCATATCGACCTGCGACTCGCGGTCAGCGCTCCAAGAATAGAACCATGTCGAGCCCAGCAGCTTGCCCTGCTCAGCGAGCTCGTAGTCCTTGCCAGTGCCGCACCAGCCCTTCTTCGACACGTAATTCCACTTGCGCACGAACACGAACGACACGCGCTTGTCGAGCAGTTCGGGCATGTCGCCGATGAGCTTGTCTTCGTGGTCAGCCACATACACACGGCTGTAGCCCGAGCCGTCGGCGTTGGTGGCAAGGGTGGCCATGTATCCGCGCTTGAGTTTGAAACTGCGCATCATATTGGCGTTGGCGCCGAGTTCGTGGTTGTCGCCAAGCGGCAGGACCATCTCCTCGCCTGCGAACTGCGGCTCGGTATAGCCCACAAATGCCTGATAGTTATCGTCGTGGGGGATTACCACAGTGCCTTGCAGATAGATGCCGAATCGGCAGTTGGGGTCTGCCGGGGCCACTGTGTCAAGGCCAAGTTCGGCAGGCACGCCGCCGATTGAAATCGAAGGCATATAGTAAGCGATGGCGTCGGAGGGGCGCACATTGTCGAGGATGAGCCAGGCGTTGGGGTCGGCTATGTTGATTTTGGAGTTGACGATGGCGCTGTCGGCGCAGATGTGGTAATCAACCGAACCGCTGAGCGTGATATCCTGACCCACCAGTTTGATGGCCCAAGTCTCTACCTTGCCGTGGTCATTGTAGTTGGCCTGGCCGGGAGCCACATCCTTATTCGAACTTATGATTTCGGGGCGGTAACTCTCCATAGCCTTGACGCCAAATACCGTCCACTCGGCAGCCTGACCGCAGGCCGACACCGTAGGCACCTCCGCCTGCGTGGCGTGGCCGGCGCGCTCACCGTCGAGGTAAACCGCCACGTCCAACCCGTCGAATGCCAGTTGTATGTCGTGGACGCTTGCGCCCGAATTAAAAGCAAACTCCTTGTCGCCGATCGTCACGCCGGCGGCGTCGAGCGTGACGCTGGCGCCTGTCTTTTGGCTGCCACGGATTGCCATGGTACAGTAGGCGCCCTCAGAGGCCGCAAACTTCACGCCCTTGAGAGCCACGGTGAATGCCTGGCCGGTGGCGAAGCTGCTGCCCGAAACCCAGACGGCGTAGTTGCCCTGCTGGGCATTGTCGATGGCGGCGTTAAGCGACTGCAGGGCCGTGGCGAGCGCGTCGATGCCTGCGGGATCGGCGGCCAGCACGGCGTTGCGGGCATTGTAGAGGGCTGCAGCCAGAGCGTACTGGTCATCGGCCGAGCCGTAGGCAGGGTTGTCAAGAATGGCCTGGCCACGGGCGATAGCCTCGTTGAGGGCATCGACATAGAGCGTCATGCGGCCCGCCTCGAGGCCACCGGCAGCATCGACTATCTGCCATGCCGACAGTTCGTTGGCCGTCTTGTCGTAATATACGTTGACATATTTGTCGGCCTCGTGCTTGGGGTCGGGAGCCAGCAGGCACTTCGTGGCCGAGTGTATGGTCTCGCCTCGGTTGCTGCGGATCTGGCCGTCGATGCCGGGAGTCAGGCCCCATTCGTAGGAGTTGTAGGCCTTATTGAGCGAACCGGCGAACCATACGCTCCACGTGTCATTCTCGGCATTGCTGGCCTGCAGGTATTTGCCCGTCTTTTTGTGGCGCAGCCAGTAGTATCCCTCGTGCAGCGACGAGGCTTCGGCCACGAACACATAGTCGTCGGCTCCGTTGGTTGCATATGCCGACAGGGCAGGCCCCGAATCGGAAGCGTTGCCGCCAAGGGCGCGGTCGTAATAAATATTGTAGAGGATGTATTCGCCCCCATTGCGGATTGAATTGTCCGCGATCGCCCATAAAGCACACAGGGCGAATGACATGGCAAGTAGTTTTTTCATAAGGTAAGAATTTGCTTGCTATAGATATGGGCGCAAATATACAAAAAAATAGTTGTGCATCCAAGAAAAAATTGCTAACTTTGCCACGTCGTTGCCGCCCGAATGGTGGAATGGTAGACACGAGGGACTTAAAATCCCTTGGCTATTGCGGCTGTGCGGGTTCGAGTCCCGCTTCGGGCACCCCGACATGAGAATGACACGCCTCACGTGTCATTCGTTGTTTTTGCCCCCCAATTCTCCATTTTCAATTCCCCATTATAGATGACCCTGCTCCCTCCCATAGCCTTATCCCTCAGCGGCAACGACTACCTGCTGCCATACTTCGAGCGCCAGTTCCCCGCGCCTGACCCCGAGGCCGACCCCATGCCTGTAACAGCCGGCATCAGGGTATGCATCGACGACGCCGGTGCCGAGCCTGACCCGGAGTTTGACGCCTACTGCGCCGAGCACGGCCTGCCAGTCAGCACGCTGCGCTGCCCCAGCGTCGTGTGCACAGGCATGCGCGGACTGCCCCGCCGCCTGGCCGAAGGCATCAGCCGAGGCACGCTCACCCACATCCGCGGCAACGAGGCACGGCTGAGCGTGGTGCACGGCATCGACGTGGCTGCCGCTGCCGCTGCGTGCGCCGGCCATCCGGGCGAGTACATCCTCACCGACGGGTGCGACCCCGCCGCCGCCGACCTTTGCGAGGCCCTGGCCTGCCGAATGGGCGACAAGCGCCTGTTCACGCTGCCACGCCGCCTGGCCAAGATATGGCTCGGCAGCCTCTACGATAGCCTCACCGCCTGCTCGCCGGTCGAAAGCACGTTTGCCACCGCCTTCCCCGAGTTCAGGCCCACCAACGTGTGCGAGTACCTGCGCACCCACGTCTACGACGAAAACAGCCTATGATTAATTTGCCCCCACAATAGCATGACCATTGACCAATACACCGACCAGGAAATCGTAGCCGCCCTGCTCGCACGTGACACCCGCGTCACTAAAGAGTACCTGTACGGCAAGTGCTTCCCGCTATTCTACGCCGTGTACTCAAAATACTATACCGACTGCGAAAGCCCCGTAGAGCTCATCAACGAAATCTACCTCGACATACTCATGCCCAAAGGCGACTCGGCCGAGTGCAAGCTCGAAAAGTTCGGGTTCAGGTGCTCGCTCACCATGTGGCTCAAGATTGTGGCCGAGAACTACTGCCGCAGCCTTTTTTCAAAAAAAATCGATTTTTCTCGAGAAATTCTCACCGACAGCGATAGAAACGACTTCGAAAGCCAGTCTTTAGACCTAAACATTAAGCAACTCAACGTCGACGACGCGCTCACCATCCTCGCCTCGATGCCTAACGCCAGGTACCGCCAGCTAATAAAGCTCAGATACCTCGAGGAGAAATCGCACGAGGAGACAGCCGCCGCGCTCGACATGAGCATGGACAATTATTACAACAAACACCGCCTCGCCAAGCAGCAGCTGTGCGCGGCGCTTAAAAAGGAAGGCTTACTATGATTACCGAAGAATTGCTCGGAGCATACCTCGAAGGAAACCTCACCGACCAAGAAACAGCATACGTGGAGCGAGAATTGGCCAATGACCCCGACCTCCAAGACCTGGCCGACGACGTGTACGCATACGCCGACGAACCCGCCCCATACGC
>CAMWUM010000121.1 GCA_947177435.1 uncultured Muribaculaceae bacterium | reverse complement strand
GTGTAGGCTACTTCAACGGGCTCGTCGTATTCAACCTCTACGTCCTCCTCGCCTTCCATCTCGGGCTCCTCGACTAACTCATCGTCAATAACAGGAGTCTCGACATCGCCGTTGATTACATTTGCGCCAAAGGCTACGCCGGCTCCACCGACTGCCGCTCCACCGACTGCTACGCCACCGATTACTGCTGCCTTCTTGAGTACGTCTGATTTCGAATTCTTTGCCATAGTTTTAAGATTTATTTGTGTTAATGATTTGTTTTTTGATTACGATGCAAAGTTAACGCCGTTTTCAGCAAAAGAAAAATATTTTGGCCAATGTTGTGCGAAAGCGCGGGTTTTTCTGACGAACCGCCGTTTTTGCCCATTATTCGTAGACGAAAGGCGAGTCGAAATCGGCGAGCAGGGGGTGGCGGGTATCTTTTTCGCTCAGAAGCGCGGCGGCCGGATCGATGCGCCAGTCGATGCCGAGCGAGGCGTCGAGTATGCTGATGCCTCCGTCGGCCTGGGGCGCGTAATAGTTGTCGCACTTATATTGGAATATGGCCGTAGGCGACAACACTGCAAATCCGTGGGCGCATCCCCGAGGCACGAAAAACTGGCGATGGTTTTCGGCCGTGAGTTCTACGGACACGTGCCGGCCATAAGTGGGCGAGCCTTTGCGGATATCAACGCACACGTCGAGCACAGCGCCCTCTACGCAACGCACCAATTTGGCCTGGGTGAAAGGCGGACGCTGGAAATGCAAGCCGCGCATCACGCCTCCGGATGACTTGCTCTCGTTGTCCTGCACGAAATGCACGGAGCCAACGGCTTTCTCAAACTCGCGCTGGCTGAAGCTTTCGAAAAAATACCCGCGTGCGTCATAAAACACTTTGGGCTCGATGATTACCGCTCCGGGTATTGCTGTCTTGATTATCTCCATTATTAATTAGAATTGTGGCATGGGACCGGTCTCTTCGATCACCTGCATCAGATACCGTCCGTAATCGTTTTTGAGCATGGGCTTGGCCAGTTCGCGCATCTTGTCGGCGTCTATCCAGCCATTGCGGTAGGCGATGCCTTCGAGGCAGGCAATCTTCAGACCCTGGCGCTTCTCGATGCACTCAACAAAGGTCGACGCCTCGCTCAGCGAGTCGTGCGTGCCGGTGTCGAGCCATGCGAACCCGCGTCCCAGCGTCTTGACTTTCAGGCGATGCTCTTCGAGAAACGACTGGTTGACCGTCGTAATCTCGAGCTCGCCGCGCGCCGAAGGCTTGATGCTGTGGGCTATCTCCACCACCTTGTTGGGATAAAAATAAAGGCCAACCACGGCGTAGTTGCTCTTGGGCTTGGCGGGCTTCTCCTCGATGCTCAGGCAGTTGCCATCGGCGTCGAACTCGGCCACGCCGTATCGCTCGGGGTCACTCACCCAGTAGCCGAAGACAGTGGCATTGCCATTGTCCTCTGCCTCGTACACGGCGTCCTTCAGTAAATCCACCAGGCCGGCGCCGTGGAAGATATTGTCGCCGAGCACAAGGCAGGCGCAGTCGTCGCCGATGAACTCCTTGCCTATGATGAACGCCTGGGCCAAGCCATCGGGCGAAGGCTGCTCAGCGTACTGCAGATTGATGCCGTAATCCGAACCGTCGCCCAGCAGACGCTTGAACGCCGGCAGGTCGGCCGGGGTCGAAATGAGCAGAATATCGCGGATGCCAGCCAGCATCAGCACCGATATGGGATAATATACCATAGGCTTGTCGAAAATCGGCAGCAACTGCTTGCTCACGCCCTTGGTAATTGGATAAAGCCTGGTGCCGGACCCTCCGGCCAAAACTATGCCTTTCATATGACAATTAATTTATCTTGCGCAAATATAATGCTTTTTCGTCAATCCTCCTTACCCATGTCGAAAAAAAAGAGGCGGCGGATGTGGCCGGCGGCTTCCATTTCGGCGGAGGGGAGTGTTATGAGGCGCGGGCTGTCGACCAGGGCGATGTCATCGCAGATGTTGAGGGCTATGTCGAGCTCGTGGGTGGAGAATACGATGCTTTTGCCACGCTCGCGGCAGAGGCGGCGGAGGAGTCTGCACAGCTGGTAACGGTTGGGCATGTCGAGAAATGATGTGGGCTCGTCGAGCAGGATGGCGGGCGTGTCCTGCGCCAAGGCTCGGGCCACCATCACGCGCTGGCACTCGCCGTCGCTCATCTTATCCATCGTGCGGTCGGCGTAGTCCTCCATGCCCACAGTGCGCAACGCCTCCCCTACTATCCGCTCGTCGGCGGGGCTTAGGCGTCCAATCCAGTCGGTGTAAGGCGCGCGCCCAAGAGCCACAATATCGCGGCAACGCATGTTGGCTATCCTCACGCGCTCAGTTGTGACGAAGGCCACGGAGCGAGCGCGCTCTGCCGCCGTCATCTTAGCAATGTCGCGACCGCCAATCAGCACTCGCCCGCCCTGCGGACGAGACAGGCCGGCCAAGGCACGCAGCAGCGTTGACTTGCCCGAGCCGTTACGGCCAATGAGGGCCACTAGCCGACCGGACACAAACTCACAGTCGGCGTGCTCTATCAGCATGCGGCTGCCGTAGCCAACTGTCAAATCTTCAAGCCTAATCATAACGGTATCATCTATTGCGTATTACCACCCACACCACCACCGGGATGCCAAGCAGGGCGGTGACTGTGTTAATCGGCACCGTCAGCGCCTTAGAGGCTATGTCGCAGGCCAGCATCATAACTATGCCCAAGAGCACCGACCCGGGCATCAGCGCCCGCATGTCGGCGTTGGCGTATAGGCGGCGCGCCACATGGGGCACAGCCAGGCCAACGAACCCGATGGGCCCGCAAAATGCAGTGACAGTGCCTGCAAGCAGCGTGGTGGAGAGAAATATGAACGTGCGCGAGCGGCCCATGCTAAGGCCCATCGTTTGGGCGTACTGCGGACCGAGCTGCAGCAGGTTGAGCGGCTTGATCTGAGCCACGCCAATGGCCAGGCCGACCAAGACAGCCGGCACGAGCAGCCACAACTGGGGCTTGGTGACATCGCCGAGCGAACCCATCGTCCAGATTACAAACGACTTGAGGCTGTCGTTGTCGCTGACGTACTGCAGCATCTGCACCACCGCGCCGATGCCTGACGAGAGCATCATGCCCAGGATGAGGATTACCATTATGTCCTTGATGCGCACGCTCACAGCAGCCACCACCACCAGAACGGCGGCCGCGCCAATCCAAGCGGCGCCTGCCACGCCCACAGCCGACATCATGCCGGCCGACAGGCCCAAGAGCGGAGCGCCGAGCATCAACAGGGCCACGCCAAGGCTCGCACCCGAAGTGATGCCAAGCACGTAAGGGCCCGCCAGCGGATTGCGAAACAGCGTCTGCATTTGCAGGCCACTGCTGGCCAGAGCGGCGCCAACGAGCACGGCCACCACGGCCTTGACCAGGCGCAGATCGACCACGATGCGGGCGGTGACCGGGTCAACCTCGCCGCCGCACAGCGATCGCCATACGTCGGCGAGGGAGATGGCGATGTCGCCCGTGGCCATATCCAGGCCAAAGAGCGCCACCGCCACCACGGAGATTAATATGTGCAGACTCGTCGTTTTCAATCCTTGGGCTGCGGGAGGTCAATTTGCTTGCTGTCTGCCTTAATGCCGTCGCGGATGAGCAGGGCGTCGATGCTTGGCTCTTGGCCGCGGAAGTTGCGGTAAAGCACTGCCGGGTTGGCCGTGCCGCCCTTGCGCAGGATATTGTCGCGGAACGATGCGGCGGTCTCGGGGTCGAATATGCCGTTTTGCTTGAACTTGGCGAAAGCATCTGCGTCAAGCACCTCTGCCCACTTGTAGCTGTAATAGCCGGCAGCGTAGCCGCCCGAGAAAATATGGTTGAACTGCGGCGACACCATCGTGCCCTCGACCGGCGGGAAGATGGCCACCGATGCGTAAGAATCAACCTCAAAGCCTGCGGGGTCGGCCACGGGAGCCTCAATGGTGTGCCATGCCATGTCGAGATACCCGAACATCAACTGACGCAGGCAGGCGTAAGCGGCGCCGTACTGCGACGAAGCCACGAGCCTGTCGACCATTTCCTGCGGGATGGGCTCGCCGGTCTGGTAATGGCGGGCGAAACCGTCGAGGAATTCTTTCTCTGTAAGATAGTTCTCATTGAATTGAGAGGGCAACTCCACAAAGTCGCGGTAAACCGAGGTGCCTGAGAGCGAACTGTACTTAGAGTCGGCGAAGAGACCGTGCAGGGCGTGACCGAACTCGTGGAGGAAAGTCTCTACTTCATAAGGAGTGAGCAACGCGGGGGTATCGCCGGTGGGCTTGTTGAAGTTCATCACGATTGACACCAAGGGGCGAGAATCGGTACCGTCAGCTTCGCGCCACTGGTCCTTAAAATTGGTCATCCATGCGCCCGGACGCTTTGAGTCGCGCGGGAAGAAGTCGGTATAGAGAATGCCAAGGTAACGGCCGTCAGCATCGTCGACGCGGTATACGTTTACGTCGGGATGATACTTGTCTACGTTGTCAACGAGGGTGAATTTCAGGCCGTAAAGTTTGGTGGCGAGACCGAACACGCCCTCGATCACATTGTCAAGCTGGAAATAAGGACGCAGGGCCTCCTCGTCAAATGAATACTTGTCGGCCTTGAGCTTGTTGCTGTAATAGCTGTAATCCCACGGCTGAATCTTCACGGGCTTGCCCTCATACTTAGATGCGAACGCCTCAAGTTCGGCCATCTCAGCCTTCAAGGCGGGCTTGTAAGCCTCGCTCAGGCGGTCGAGCAGCGAGTATACAGCCTCGGGGGTCTGGGCCATCGTGTTCTTCAACTTATAATCGGCAAAAGTCTTGTAGCCAAGCAGGTTGGCCAGTTGCAGGCGCAGTTCGGTGATGCGCTGTATGTTGGCCAGGTTGGAGTACTGGCCCTGGGTGTTGCGGCTCTGGTAGAGTTTGTACATGCGCTCGCGCAGGTCGGGGCGAGCCGAGTTTTTCATGAAAGCGATGTAGGTGGGCTGAGCCAGGGTGAACAGATACTCGCCCTCACGTCCCTTCTCCTTGGCAGCCAGCGCGGCAGCCTGCTTGGTCGACTCGGGCAGCCCGTCGAGGTCATCGGCGGTAAGCCATATCTCGTATGTGTTCAGTTCTTTGAGCACGTTCTGGCCGAACACGGTGGTGAGTTCCGACAGTTCCGATGAGATTTTGCGGTACTTCTCGCGGTCCTCGCCCTGCAGGTTGGCACCCGAGTTGGCGAAAGAGTCGTATGTCTTTTGCAGCAGCATGCTGTCCTCCTGGTCGAGGCCGAAGGTGTCGCGGCGGTCGTAGACCGACTTGATGCGCTTCCAAAGGCCCTCGTTGAGCACGATGTCGGTGGAATAATTGCTCAGCAGTGGCGACACTTGCAGCGAAAGTTCCATCAACTCGTCGTCGGAGTTGGCTTCGAGGATGTTAAAGAAAACGCCGAGCACGCGGTTGAGCGGGCCTTCGGAGCACTCGAGGGCTACGATAGTGTTATCGAATGTCGGTTCGGCAGGATTGTTGACGATGGCGTCGATTTCGGCGCGGGCCTGCGCTATGCCCTGCTCGATGGCTGGCAGATAGTCGCTG
This sequence comes from uncultured Muribaculaceae bacterium, assembly GCA_947177435.1. Classification (GTDB taxonomy): domain Bacteria; phylum Bacteroidota; class Bacteroidia; order Bacteroidales; family Muribaculaceae; genus CAG-873. The sequence continues at coordinate 516 of CAMWUM010000121.1, read as the reverse complement.
TTTTGGATCTGCGAGAACGGCACTGTGCCATAGGGCGTGTCGAACGGCGCAAGGAACGGGTTTTGATGCTGGGCTGATGCCATAATTGTTGCTAAAGTGATTAGTAACGCGGTGATTGCTTTGCGCATTGCTGTTAGAAATGGAAAATTGAAAATGGAGAATTGAAAATTATTTGTCTGTTGCAGTCGCCGCTTGCGGCGACACCTCGGCTTAGAGGCCTGTATGGTTGGCGCCCTGGTCGCGGGCCACCTGGAGCTGGTTGTTAAGCTTGATGTACAGGGCTGTGGCGTCCTTCACCTTGCGGCTGAGCGTGGCGAAGCGCCATGCCGTGGCAAACGCCTCGGCCTCAGCCTTGCTGAATTTCACCTGCAGCTGCTTGCCGTCGGTGCCGATGATTGAACCTCCGGTGATGGCCGGCTGCTCAGCAGCCCACTGGCCCAGGTCAGCCACATTCTCAGGCGAGAAGCGGGCGGCCTCCTTGCCCTCCACCACCAGCACGCGGGCGGAGTTTATGGC
>CAMWUM010000120.1 GCA_947177435.1 uncultured Muribaculaceae bacterium | reverse complement strand
GCCCCGCCCCGCAGCCGCCGTTGCCGCCCTCCTCCGCTCCTGGCCCGCCAAATAGGCGGTAGGTTTGCGAAAATTGAGGTTAAAATGGGGGGGAAAGCTTTGTAGTGTGGGGGATTATTCGTAATTTTGCACGGTAATTTACGAAAATTGTGAAAAAGATTATGAAACCTACTTTGCTTGTGCTCGCGGCCGGTATGGGCAGCCGTTACGGCGGCCTGAAGCAGCTCGACGGCGTCGGCCCTAACGGCCAGACTATCATGGACTATTCGATTTTTGACGCCATCCGCGCCGGCTTCGGCAAGGTGGTGTTCGTCATCCGCAAGGACTTCGAGCAGGATTTCAACGAAAAGATATTGTCAAAATACAAGGGTCACGTGCCCGTCGAGGTGGCATTCCAGTCAATCGACGACCTGCCCGAGGGCTACTCCGTGCCTGAAGGCCGCGTAAAACCTTGGGGCACAGCCCACGCCATCCGCGCAGCCCGCCACGCCGTGGCCGAGCCGTTTGCCGTAATCAACGCCGACGATTTCTACGGCCTCGACGCCTTTGAGGTAATCGCCCGCCAGCTCATGGACCAGCAGGGCGACTACTCGATGGTAGGCTTCCGCGTGGGCAATACACTGACTGAGAACGGCAGCGTGAGCCGCGGCGTATGCACCGTCGACGGCGACGGCCACCTGGCTACCATCGTGGAGCGCACCGCCATCAGCTACGATCCCGAGCACCGCATCCGCTTTGCCGACGAGCAGGGCGTGGAGCAACATCTCGACCCTGCCACGCCCGTGTCGATGAACCTCTGGGGCTTCAATCCCGACTTTTTCGAATACGCCGAGAGGGAATTCCTCAAATTCCTCGACGCCAAAGGCGGCGAGCTGAAGAGCGAGTTCTACATCCCCACAGTTGTTGACACGCTCATCAACAGCGGAGAGAAGAAAGTGAAGGTGCTCGACACCGCCTCGCAGTGGTTTGGCGTCACCTATCCCGAGGATCGCCCCGGAGTGGTCGAGAAGCTCGCCGGGCTGCACGCCAGCGGCGAATACCCCGAAAAGATGTTCTAAATGGACTTCACACTCACAGGCACCGCGCAAGGCACGCAAGCAAGAGCCGGACTCATCACCACGGCCCACGGGCAAATCGAAACGCCGATCTTCATGCCCGTGGGCACGGTGGGCAGCGTCAAGGCCGTTCATTTCCGCGACCTACGTGATGACATCGACGCACAGATCATCCTTGGCAACACCTATCACCTGTATCTGCGCCCAGGCGTGGAGACGCTGCGCCTGGCCGGCGGCCTGCACAAGTTCATCGGCTGGGAGCGTCCTATCCTGACCGACAGCGGCGGATTCCAGGTGTTCTCGCTCAGCGAAAACCGCAAACTCACCGAGGAGGGCGCACGCTTCCGTAGCCACATCGACGGCTCGGCCCACCTGTTCACGCCTGAGAACGTGGTGGATATACAGCGCGCCATCGGCAGCGACATTATGATGGCGCTCGACGAGTGCCCCCCCGGCACGTCGGACTACGCCTATGCCAGCCGCTCGCTCGACTTGACCCACCGCTGGCTCGACCGCGGCTGGGCCCACTACAAACAGACCGAAGGCCTTTATGGCTACGACCAGGCATATTTCCCCATCGTGCAGGGCTGCACCTATCCCGACCTGCGCCGCAAGTCGGCCGAAAAGGTGGCAGCGCTCGGCGCCGACGGCAACGCCATCGGCGGACTGGCCGTGGGCGAGCCGGCCGAGAAGATGTACGAGATGATCGAGGTGGTCAACGAGATACTCCCCGCCGACCGCCCGCGCTACCTTATGGGCGTAGGCACGCCCGTAAATATCCTCGAGGCTATCGACCGAGGCGTGGACATGATGGACTGCGTGATGCCCACGCGCAACGGACGCAACGGCATGCTCTTCACCAAGCACGGCACGATGAACATGCGCAACCAGAAGTGGGCCGACGATTTCTCGCCTCTGCAGGAGGATGGACCCTCTTGGGTGGACCGCGCATACACCAAGGCCTATGTGCGCCATCTCTTCAAGGCCGGCGAGCTGCTGGCCATGGAGATCGCCTCAATCCACAACCTCGCCTTTTACCTCTGGCTCGTCAAGGAGGCGCGCCGCAGAATCTTGGCCGGCGACTTCGCGCAGTGGAAGCGCGAGATGGTCGCGACTCTCGACCGACGCCTATAATACCCCCAGCAGTGAAGATACTCGACAAATACATAATCAAAAAGTTTCTCGGCACCTACGCGTTCGCCATCCTGCTGCTGCTGGCGATCGTGGTGATGTTTGATATCAACGAGAAGCTCGACGCCTTCACCAAGGCGCCGCTCAAGGCCACGATTGTCGACTATTTCATCAACTTCCTGCCCTACTTCGCCAACCAGTTCTCGCCCCTGTTCACGTTCATCGCAGTCATCTTCTTCACCTCAAAGCTTGCCGGCAACAGTGAAATCATAGCCATCCTGTCGAGTGGCATCAGCTACCGCAGGCTGCTCGTGCCGTATATGATTTCAGCCACCGTGATTGCGTCAATAACGTATGTGTTAGATGCTTACGTCATCCCTCCGGCCAATGTCAAACGCATTGAGTTTACCAACCAGTACGTCAAGAACAAGGCCGTGGACTACGGATCGAACATCATGCTGATGGTCGACACCAACGAGATAGCCTACATGAACCACTACGAGAGCCGCAGCAAGACCGGTTCGCGCTTCTCGCTCGAGAAGTTTGACGAGAACAAGCGCCTGGTCAGCCGCCTCACGGCGCAGACCGTGCAGTGGGACACGTTCTATCACTGGCGTGCGCAGAACTATGTGATACGCAATTTCGACGGCGACCGCGAAAACATCACCAAGGGATACGAAATCGACACGATGATACCTTTCGAGCCCCGCGACTTCCTCATCGCCAAAAACGACCACGAAAAGATGACCACCCCGCAGCTGGCCGAGTACATCGAGCGCCAAAAGGGCCGCGGCGTGGCCAACATACAGTCGTTCCAAGTCGAATACCATCGGCGCTACGCCATGACAGCCGCCGCGTTTATTCTCACCGTCATTGGCATGTCACTCTCGTCACGCAAGGTCAAGGGCGGCATCGGCGTCAACATCGGCATCGGCTTGGTGCTGAGTTTCAGCTACATCTTATTCATGACCATCACGCAGACCTTTGCCATATCGGGCCTGACGTCGGCGGCCGTGGCCATGTGGATTCCAAACTTCATATATCTAATAATCGCCATAGTCCTCTACCGCCGGGCCAGCAAGGCTTGACGACATCAATAACCTGTAAGACAAATGATTGCAATTCTGATAATTTGCTGTATGCTGGCCTTGATCGCCGTATGCTTCCAACTGAAACGCGACTTGATGATGCTTCAGCAAAACTCGTACCGCGATGAGCGCTACACCCGCTGGATGCGCGAAAGCCACGAAAGCACTAACGTTAACCGCCTGATTGGTTGGGTAGTTTTCTTGGCCGCGCTGCTGCCGATGATGCCATATCCCTGCGCCGTAGGGCTTATGGGAGCGTTCTCGATTTGGCAAGCCATACGCCTTGCCACAGCCAAGCACAAGAAACCGCTGGTGTTCACCAACCGCGCCAAGCGCATCTATTTCACCGCATTGGCTGTGTCCGTCGTGGGCTACGCCGCTGCCGCAGCCGTACTCTATTCCCTCATTGGCGCCGGCTTCCTTGGGACGCTGCCGCTGCTCGACTGCGCCTGCGTGTACCTCATATTCGTATTCTGCGCTTCCACTGCGGTTATCCGCCTGGCCAACTGGCTGCTGCAGCCCGTGGAGAGGAGCATCAACAAGAAATATTACGACGAAGCCGCCTCTATCCTGGCCTCGATGCCGGACCTGAAAGTGGTGGGCGTCACCGGCAGTTACGGCAAGACGAGCACCAAACACTTTCTCGAACGCATGCTCTCTGAGAAGTACGACGTGCTGATGACCCCCGGCAACTTCAACACCACCCTCGGCGTGGTACGCACGGTGCGCGAGCACATGAAACCATACAATGAGGTGTTTATCGTGGAGATGGGCGCCAAGCAGCGCGGTGACATCAAGGAAATCTGCGACCTTGTGCACCCCACTGTCGGCATAGTTACGGCTGTGGGCCCGATGCACCTCGAATCGTTCGGGTCTATCGAAAATGTACAGTCTACCAAGTTCGAACTCATCGATGCCCTTCCCGCCGACGGTCTGGCCGTAGTCAACAACGATTTTGAATACATAGCCAACCGCCCGGTCGACAACGCCGAGTGCTTGCGCTATGCTGTAGAGGCCGACCGCCCGGCCAATTACCACGCCGTGGACGTGAAGTATTCACCCTCGGGCACTGAGTTCGCCATCGCCGACGACAAGGGCGAGGTGCTGCGTCTGCGCACCGGCCTGGTGGGCGAGTGCAACGTGTCGAACCTTATGGCAGCCGCAATCGTGGCCCTGCGCCTGGGCGTGGAAAAGGAGAAGATACGCTATGCCGTAGAGAAGCTTGAGCAGGTGGAGCACCGCCTGAGCATCAAGCGTTTGCCCAATGGACTTACTCTCATCGACGACGCATACAATAGCAATCCCGTCGGCTCGAAGATGGCCCTCGACGTACTCGCCCAGATGGACGGCGGACGTCGATTTGTCATCACTCCCGGCATGATTGAACTCGGCGACGACCAGTTCAAACTAAACAAGCAACTCGGCGTCCACGCGGCCATGTCTGCCGACGTTATCATCATCGTAGGCCAGTACAACCACGACGCTATCATGGCCGGCATAGAAGAGACCAAGGGCAAAGCGCAGGTGCTGACGGCTCCCACCTTCGACCAGGCTCAGCGTATGATGCTGGAGATAGCCAAGGCCGGCGACACCGTGCTGTACGAAAACGACCTCCCCGACACATTCAAGTAACATCCATATTATCAACGATATATGAAAACCAATATTGGAGTATTCTTTGGCGGCCGCTCCACCGAGCATGAAATCTCGGTAATCTCTGCCTCGCAGGCAATGCATGCCATCAACCGCGACAAATTCGACGTTACCCCCATCTATATCACCAAGCAAGGCAAATGGTACACTGGCCCGGCGCTCTTAGACGTGGCCAACTACCGCAACATCCCCGCCCTGCTGGCCAAGTGCGAAGAGGTGTACATGGAGCCCTCGTATGGCGATTACAACCTCTACCGCAAGAAAAAGAAGATGTTCGGCTCGCCCGTCGTCACCACGCTTGACGTGGCCATCCCCGTTCTCCACGGCTCTAACGGAGAGGACGGCACCTTCGAGGGCATCCTCGACTCAATCGGCCTGCCTTACGCCGGCTGCAACACCCTGGCCTCGGCCAACGGCATGGATAAAATCACTATGAAGATGATACTTCAAGCCTGCGACGTGCCCGTGGTGCCTTACGTATGGTTCACTGACAAGCAGTGGTTTAGCCAGCGCGACGCCCTGATTGAGCGCGTCGAGAGCAAGCTCGGTTACCCCGTGATTGTCAAGCCTGCAAACCTGGGCAGCAGCGTCGGCATTGGCCGCGCCGCCAACCGCGAGCAGCTTGAGGCAAAGGTCAACGAGGCCGAGAAGTACTCGTCGCGCATCATCGTGGAGCACATGGTCGAAGACCTGCAGGAGATCAACTGCTCGGTGCTCGGCGACTGCGACGAATACCAAATGTCGGTGCTCGAGGAGCCCATCAAGAGCGGCGAAATCCTCTCGTACGAAGACAAATACATGGGCGGCACCAAGGGCGCCAAAGGCATGCAGGCCGCGCAGAAGCGCATCCCCGCCGACCTGCCCGAGGACGAAACAAAGCGCATACAGTTCCTGGCCGGAGAGACGTTCCGCGTGCTGTCGTGCCACGGCGTGAGCCGCGTAGATGTCATCGTCGACCGCAAGGACCGCAACGTCTACGTCAACGAGATCAACACCATCCCCGGTTCTCTGTCGTTCTATCTCTGGGAAGCAAGCGGCATCCCCTTCGACAAACTGATGGAGCGTCTGGTGCAACTTGCCCTTAAGCGCAACCGCGACCTCAGCAAAAAGACCGTAAGCTACGACCAAAACATCTTCTCGCTCGGCGGCGGCCTAAAAGGCATCAAGAAGTAGTTCCCGGCAATCAATAAGCCAATGACTGTCACCAACTCTC
>CAMWUM010000119.1 GCA_947177435.1 uncultured Muribaculaceae bacterium | reverse complement strand
ATATAAATACAGAGATTTCAGATCCATATAATCACCCGGGAAAGAAGGCGTATTTTGTTACAGATTTGCGTTTCGATGGCAAAATCAATGGCGGCCCATTGCCAGAGGAAATCGGCGACCTTACTTTTCTTCAATGGATTGCTTGTACCAATAATTTATATGCCAAAGGAGATGAAGTCTTTAACAGTGTGAAACTCAGAGGGCGATTACCGGCCGCGTTAGCCTCATTGAAATATCTTAATTACATTTCCTTTATGGATTGTGGCATCGAAGGAGACTTAGTCGACGTATTCCCTATTGTTAGGCCAGGCCTTAAACTCAATCTTTCATACAACAATCTTACAGGACCACTTCCGGAGGTCGCTCCCGGCACAGAAGGTATTTCTCTAAGAGAAAATAACTTTACAGGGAATATTCCCGAAAGCTGGGTCAACTTTCTCGATAATTTCTTACCGGAAAGAAAAGGTCTTTGGTTGGAAGGTGTCGCAAGAGATTCAGAGGTGCTCCGAGGCAACCGTCTGACAGGACGCATACCCGATGTCATTCTAAATCATCCCCGTTTTCCTGTTATTTTCTCTTCACTCGAACAGCAGGAAGGATATGGCTTCGATCCCGTACCTATCAAGTGGAGTACTGACAGAATGATTCTGGAGGATGGTTCTATCTTCGACCTTGGAGAGTGCTACAAAAATCACGTCTACACTGTGATATTGTCTGTTCGTCCAAAATCATTCTCGACCAGTTTTTGGTATGACATAAGACAACTGGCCAGAACATTCAAAAATCGCGGCATGCAGCTGATTATTACTGGAGGAGAGGATTTTGGGGTAGAAGATGAATTTTCCATGGCTAAAGAAATTATCGGAGACTACGCTGTCTATATAGATCCTAATAAATATGAAGGCCATAGCAAGGACACGTGGGATACAGGAAGTCCACAAATCGGATTTCCCATGTCTTTGATGAACTTTTGGAACATAAACTATCACGCCGCCATAATTGACAATCAGGGTTTATATAAGGGTACGTACAGGCCTGAATGCCCTAACAACCTAACATTCAATCAATTTCCCTTTTATTACACAGACGAGGAGCTGGCAACGTACATTGCCCACCTTTTCGGTGACGAAGAGTACAATCCTTTACCAAACGATTACTATACATCGTCTGACTACTCAGAGGATGGAAAAGTAATAACACTCCAACGTGCAAGTCTGGGCAAAGGCATCGACATCGTGTTTACCGGTACAGGATTCGTAGATACTGAGATGGTACCCGGAGGTCGATTTGAACAATTAATGATGCAAAAATGTGAGGCTCTATTTACTTATGAACCTTACAAATCACTGCGAGACCGCTTCAATGTTTATGCCATCAAGACCGTTTCAGCCAACAATGAATGGGGCGGCGGATCAAGCCACGTCTTCGATTCAGATAATGGCACATCGTATATCGATCTTGACAAAATAGCAAGTTATGTCAGCCGAGCACCCATAAGCGAGGAGCCAATCGTTGCCGTATTCTTCAATACGCTCTATGGCGAAAAATTATCAAGATCATTTACATCTATGTTTGAAGACAACAGCGCATTCGCGATGCTGTTTGAAGATAATGACGACGTATTTGTGCACGAACTTTGCGGTCACGCTTACGGCAAGCTTGCTGACGAATACGTAGAATATTATTCGAATATTGACGACGACGAAAAAAATTATCTCTTATATTGCCAGCAGAAGGGATGGTATTTGAATGTTGATATCGTTTCTGAACCATCTAAGGTGAAATGGTCGAAATTACTGGCAGATAAGAGGTATGCAGCAGAAGGGCTTGGAGTGTTCGAAGGCGCTTACACTTATTGGTTCGGCTGCTATCGTCCGTCAGAAAACAGCATGATGAGATACAATGATTGTGGGTTTAACGCACCCTCGCGTGAAATCATATATAAACGCATCATGACCCAGTCAGAGGGCAACGGATGGTCATACGATTATGAAACGTTCTATCAATTTGATAAAAACAACATTAGACCGGCGAAAGTTCCATCTAGAACGTCAGATAAGAATTCGCTTTTGGAAAAGACCGCACCACCAAAATTAATCAAGGGCACCTGGCGTAATCCTGCCCAAAATACTATCAAACTATACAAGTAATCCGTATACAATCAACTAAGCAGGGCTGCCCGGTGGGCAGCCCTGCTTAGTTGATTGCTCAAAAGATTATTCGGTGGGGGTGTTGGTGGTGATGAAGTCGACGCCCATATCGGTGTAGCGGCGCTTTGATTCGGGCTTATCGATTGTCCAGACGTTGACTTTGAGGCCGAGGTCGTGGGCTTGCTGTATCCAGTCGGGGTGGGCGTCGAGGTCGCCGCCGTTGTAGTCGATGCCGTCGAGGCACAGGCGCTTGATTTCTTTGGGGGCAATGTTGCCGCCGAGGTAGTAGACTTCGCACTGCTTCGGGCCTACCTTCTTGAAGGTCAAGCACATGTTGATTGAGAACGAGATGATGTCGGTGCGGTCGGCCACGCCGTAGGCCTCTATCATCTCGGCCACGCGGCGCGCGGCTTCGTCTTCGCGCTCGATGCCTGACACCATGGGCTTGAGCTCAAGCACGAGGTGCAGGTCGGGGTGGCGCTGAGCCTCTTGCAGATAGGCTTCGAGGGTGGGGAGCGTCTCGCCGTTGGCCAGCGTGACGGCCAGGATGGAGTCGATGGGCGACGTCTCCATATTGACGCCTTTGAACACGCGGTTGTGGTTGACCACCAGCACGTCGTCGGGCGTGAGCCATACGTCGAACTCTGCGCCCCAGATGCCGGCAGTGTCGGCCTTAGCCAGCGCTTCGATTGAGTTTTGGGCACCGGAGGCGGCTTTCCAGTATCCGCGGTGGGCCACTATCTTGGGGCTGTCGGCCCATGCCGGCAAAATGGCCAGCAGCGTGATGATGATTGCTAAAAGTTTTTTCATGGCTATTAGTCTTCGTATTCGGTGGGGTCTTCGATGCCGGCGTCGGCCAGAGCCTGGCGGCGCTCAACGCAGGTGCCGCAGCGTCCACAGTGCTTCTCTTCGCCTCGGTAGCAAGAGTAAGTATGGCCATAGTCCACGCCCAGCACCTTGCCGTGGCGGACTATCTCGCTCTTGGTGAGCAAGGTGTAAGGAGCGCGCAGTTCGATGCGCTCGTATGTGCCCTCGGCTATGGCCAGGCCCATAGCCTTTACGAAGGCCTCGCGGCAGTCGGGGTAGATGGCGTGGTCGCCGGCGTGGTTGGCAATCATCACGGCTTTCAGTCCGCGGCTCTCGGCCAGTCCGGCGGCGGCGGCGAGCATGATGCCGTTGCGGAAAGGCACGACGGTCGACTTCATGTTGTCGAAGTCGTACTCTCCCTCGGGGATGGCGTCGGGGCCGTCGAGGAGGCTGCTGTAAAAGTATTCGCCGATGAAGCTCAGGTCAATTTCCACCAATTCGATGCCGAGGGCGTGGCAATGGTGGCGCGCGCAGGCTATCTCACGGGCGTTGTGGTTAGAGCCGTAGTTGAAGGTCACGGCCAGGTCGATTGAGTCAATGTATTCGTAAAGCATTGTCACGGAGTCCATTCCGCCAGACAATACCATAAGGGCGTCTTTGGGCATAACTAATGGGGATTGGGAGGATTGGGAATTTTGGGAAGATTGGGAGTTTTGGGAAGAAGGACTAAACCTCTAAACCCTTAAACCTCTAAACCTCAATTTTCGCGTGCGAAAATTGAATTCATGGCCTGCGCCATGCGCTCGGCCGCCAGGGCCTGGTGGTCGGCGTCGGCCCAGTTAGCGAAGGGGTGGATGCTGATGCCGCCTCGTGGCATGAACAGGCCGGTCACCTCGATGTAGCGCGGCTGCATCAGGTCGATGAGGTCGCGCATGATGACGTTGACCACGTCCTCGTGGAAGTCGCCATGGTTGCGGAAACTGAACAGGTACAGCTTCAGGCTCTTGCTCTCGACCATGCGCTCGGCCGGGATGTAGTTGATTACGATTTTGCCGAAGTCGGGCTGCGAGGTGATGGGACACAGCGTGGTGAACTCCGGACACAACAGCGTCACCAGATAGTCGCGCTCGGGATGGCGGTTGACAAACGTCTCGAGCAGCGTCGGGTCATAGTCAGTGGGGTATTTCACGCCCTTGTTGCCAAGCAGCGTGAGCGATTTTTCGTCTTGTCGGTCCATATTCTGAAAAAAAGTTATGCAAATATACAATTATTTTCAAAAATAAATCGTTATATTTGCAAAATAATTTGTCCATCCCTATAAATGACCACCTCCACCAACAACTCCAGCGGCTCACTCGTAATCATCCCCACATACAACGAGATTGAGAATATCGCCAACATCATAGAGGCCGTCCTCGCCCTAAAACCTGAATTTGACCTGCTTATCGTCGACGACAACTCCCCCGACGGCACCGCCGCCGTGGTCAAAGACAAGATGGCCGAGTATCCCGGCCGCGTCGCCATCCTCGAGCGCAAAGGCAAGTTGGGTCTGGGTACCGCCTACATCGCCGGATTCAAGTGGGCCATCGAGCACGGATACGACTACATATTCGAGATGGACGCCGACTTCTCGCACAATCCCCTCGACCTGCTGCGCCTGCGCAAGGCCGTGGCCGAGGACGGCGCCGACGTGGCCGTCGGCTCGCGATACTGCAAGGGCGTAGACGTGGAGAACTGGCCCATGGGGCGCATCCTGATGTCGTACTTCGCATCGAAGTACGTGCGTTTCGTCACCGCCATTCCCGTACACGACACCACCGCCGGATTCGTGTGCTGGCGCCGCCAGGTGCTCGAGGCCATGGACCTCGACGCCATCCGCTTCAAGGGCTATGCCTTCCAGATTGAGATGAAATACACCGCCCACAAACTTGGGTTCAAGATAGCCGAGGTGCCTATCGTATTCGTCAATCGCGTACTGGGCACCAGCAAGATGAGCTCAGGCATCTTCGGCGAGGCCATGTTCGGCGTCATCCAGCTGCGCCTGGGCAAAATAGCAAAGAAGGCATAGCATGCGCACACTCATCCGCAACGTACGCTTCGCCGGCGACAGCCAGCCCGACCGCTGGGTCGTCATCGACGGCCAATTCATCGACTCCGTCGGCCAAGGCCCCTGCCCTGCCGAAGGCATCTCAGAAATCGTCGACGGCGACGGCTGCCTCCTGATGCCAGGCGTCATCGACTGCCACGTCCACTTCCGCGAGCCCGGCATGACCCAAAAGGCCGACATCGCCTCAGAGAGCCGCGCCGCGCTCGCAGGCGGCGTCACCTCATACCTCGACATGCCCAATACCATGCCGGCAACTACATCGGCCGAACTGCTGCAAGAAAAAGCCGACATCGCCGCCCGCACGTCAGCCGCCAATTACGGCTTCCTCATCGGTGCCACAGCCGGCAACATCGACACCCTGGCCAGCATCGACTACTGCCGCCAGGCCGCTGGCATCAAGCTTTTCGTGGGCTCATCCACAGGCAGCCTGCTGGTCGACGAGCCCTGCATGATCGAGCGCGTAATCGCCACAGCCCCGGCCATCGTGGCCGTGCACGCCGAGGACCAGGCCATCGTGGCCGCCAACATCGCCGCAGCAAGAGAGAGATACCAAGGACACCCCGTGCCCCTGATTGAACACTCACGCATCCGCAGCGCCGAAGCCTGCGCCGCCGCCACGGCCCGCGTGGCCGGCCTGGCCGACAGATACCAGAAGCGCGTGCACATCTGCCACATATCCACAGCCCACGAGCTCGACCTGCTGGGCAGCCCCTACGTCAGCAGCGAAGTCTCTCCCCACCACCTGCTCTGGTGCGAAGACGACTACGCCGAGCGAGGCACGCGCATCAAGATGAATCCCTCAGTCAAGACCGCCGCCGCCCGAGAGGCCCTGCGCCAAGCCCTCCGCGACGGCATCATCGACATGGTGGCCACCGACCACGCGCCACACCTGCTGAGCGACAAAGAAGGCGACGCCCTGACAGCCACCTCCGGCGCCCCGCTTGTGCAATTCTCCCTGCCCGTGATGCTCAACATGTTTGACGAACCCCTCGTGCAGCGCGTCATGTGCGAGGCCCCGGCCCGCATCTACCGCATCGAACGCCGCGGCCGCATCGCCCCAGGACACTACGCCCACCACGCCCTCGTGCAAGAGCCCGCCCCCTTCCACATCTGTCTCTAATACAAATCTGACGCTGCCG
>CAMWUM010000118.1 GCA_947177435.1 uncultured Muribaculaceae bacterium | reverse complement strand
GTGGGCAGCTTCAGTTGTTTATAAGTGACAGGGGTTGTGTTAGATTTGGTTGGTCTTGCCGTTGACTTCAACCACGCCCGGGTGGATTGTAAATCCGCCGTCGGGGCATCCGGTCACCTGTCCGCGATGAGTCCACGGGCCGGCCATCGAGGGAGCGGTGGCGTAGTCGATGGCTTCGGCGCGGTCGCCCATCGAGGCGTAGATGAGATAGTAGAGGTCGCCGTGCTTGTAGAGCCATGGGCCTTCGATGTATTTGGGCACGTCCACCACTTGGATGTCGCCGTCGATTTCCACCATGTTGGGCTTGAGCTTGGCCAGGAAGCAGGTGCCGTTGCCCCAGCAGAGCCAGGCGTCGTCGCCGTCGATGAGGACGGTGGGGTCGATGTCGTTCCACCAGCCGCGGGTGCCGTTGTCGGTCATCTTATCCTCGACCAGCGGACGGCCGAGAGGATCGACGAACGGGCCGAAGGGGTTGTCGGCAACGGCAACGCCCACGCAGTAGCCGGCAAAAGGCTCCTTGCCGATGGAGGTGGTGTAATAGTAGAACTTACCGTCCTTCTCCACCACTTGGGCTGCCCATGCGGCGCGCTCGGCCCATTTGTAGTCGGTGGGCATCAGCACGGGGCCGTGGTCGGTCCAGTTGACCATATCGGGAGTGGAGTAGCAGAGCCACTCGGTGATGTTGAACTCGTTGCCGCCGCCGGCCGTGTCTTGGCCCTCGTAGAACTCGTCATGGCCGACGTAGAGGTAGAGTTTGCCGTCGTACACCATCGGGGCGGGGTCGGCGGTGAACTTGTCGCTCACGATTGGGTTGCCTGCATAGGTGAACGTCTTGGGCGACTGCGAGTAGATGGCATCCTTGGGCCTGAGGGCCGTGGCCGCGCCTTTGTCACGCTCGGCTTTGAGGGCCGACTGGCGGCTGAAGAAGCGTGCCATGCGCAGGAAGGTGTCGTCGTTGAAGGTGACAGGGCCGTGGTTGCCGCCGGGCACGGTGATGAACTCCTCAAGAACGCCGGCCTTGGCCAGGGCGTCGGAGAAATAGACGCTTTGGCAGTAGGGCACCACCGGGTCGGCGTCGCCGTGGATGACCATAAAGCGTGCGTCGGTGGAGTCAACGTAGGTGATTGGGCTGATGGCCGCGATCATATCCATCTTGTCGGCCGGGTTGCCGCCGATGAGCACTGCCTCGGGCGACTCGGGGCCGTTGACCGTCTCGCAGTTGTTCATGCGGGCCATGTCGACCGGGCCGAACCAGTCGACTACGGCGTCAACGTCGCTGCTCTGCGAGGTGTAGGCGCCGAGCGAGCCTTCGAGGTCGGCGTTGCCATTGGTTACGCCGGCGAGCGACGAGAGGTGGCCGCCAGACGAGAAGCCTGTGATGCCGACGAATGAGGGGTCGAGGTTGTACTTCTCGGCGTTGCCGCGCACGAAGCGCAGGGCAGCCTTCACATCGTGGATTTGCGCGGGGAACTGTGCCTCGGTGTTGGCGCGGTGGTTGATCGACACCACGGCAAATCCCTGGTCGAGCAGGGGCTTGGCCAACGATGCGGTGGCGAAGTCCTTGGCGTTGTTGGCAAACCAGGCACTGCCGTATATTATGACGATGGGCTTGTAGGGGCCGCCGACGCTGTCGGGTACGAAGATGTCGAGCTTGTGGCCTTCGAGGCCGTCGCCCACGTAGTCAATGTTGGTCCAGCCGCATTCGGGCAGCTGGATTTGCGGCATGAAGCCGGGCCCGGGCTGAGCGGCTACGGTCAAAGCGGCAGAGGCTGCGAGGGCAAGCAAGATTTTTCTCATAGCAATTGATTTAATAGGAATTATCGTTTTTGCAAATGCAAAGGTAATGATTATTGGCGAAAAATCAAAATTACTATTATATAGGTATTGTATATTTGGAGAAAAATGCGGAAATTTGCAAGAAGAAATATTCACTCCTATGAAAAAGCCTATCGTTATCATCACCGCCGCCGCTGCCATGGCCATGGCAGCCTTGCCGGCGCGTGCGCAAAGCCAATTGTATCCTCAGCATTTTATGCTCAGCGAGGTTGCTCTCGGCGAGGGCCCTATGCTTGAAGCCCTCGAGACCAACACCAACATGCTCATGCAGTACGACGTCGACCGCCTGCTCACTCCCTTTGTGCGCCAGGCCGGCCTCTCGACCGATAAAAACAGCAAGTATTACGGATGGGTGGGCAAACACCCGTCGTTTACCAACTGGGGCGACAGCGGATGGTCGCTCGAGGGCCACATCGGCGGCCACTACCTCACCGCCTTGGCACTGACCTACGCCGCCACGCAGGACGCTGCCGTGAAGCAGCAAGTGAAGGAACGCCTTGACTACATGCTCGACGTGCTGGCCGATTGCCAGGCCGCATACGCTGACAACACCGACGGCATGAAGGGCTTCCTCGGCGGCCAGCCCATCAACCAAGTCTGGACTTCTCTATACAAGGGCAACCTGACCGATTTTAAGCAGTACGGCGGCTGGGTGCCTTTCTACTGCCAGCACAAGGTGCTTGCCGGCCTGCGCGACGCCTGGGTGTACACCGGCTCGGAAACGGCACGCGAACTCTACCGCGGAATGTGCGACTGGAGCATCGAGGTGGTGAGCAAGCTCAACGACTCGCAGATGCAGGACGTGCTCGGTTCTGAGCATGGCGGCATGAACGAGACACTGGCCGACGCCTACGTGCTCTTCGGTGAGGAGAAATACCTCGACGCAGCCAAGAAGTACAGCCATAAGTACTTCATCAACAATATGCAGGGTGCCGAGGGCGCATACTCCACTACGTTCCTCGACGGCCGCCACGCCAACACACAGGTGCCTAAGTACGTAGGCTTCGAGCGCATCTACCAGCTCGACCCGACGCAGGACAAGATGCAGACGGCTGCCCACAACTTCTGGCACGACGTGGCCAACCACCGCACCGTGTGCATCGGCGGTAACAGCGTCAGCGAGCACTTCCTGCCTGCCAACCGCGCCAAGGAGTACATGACGCATCTCGACGGCCCCGAAAGCTGCAACTCGAACAATATGCTCAAACTCTCGGAGGAACTCTTCGACGAGACCCATGACGCCCGCTACGCCGACTTCTACGAGTCGACGATGTGGAACCACATCCTCGCCACTCAGGATCCCGTCACCGGCGGATATGTCTACTTCACCTCGCTTCGCCCGCAGAGTTACAAGATTTACTCTAAGGTGAACCAGGGCATGTGGTGCTGCGTGGGTACCGGCATGGAGAACCACGCCAAGTACGGCCACTTCATCTACACCCACAGCGCCGACAATTCCACCCTGTACGTCAATCTCTTCACACCGTCGACGCTCAATAGTGAAAATTTCGCCCTGACCCAGCAGACGCAATTCCCCTACGACGGCAAATCCACGCTGACCATCAACAAGGCCGGCAACTACACCATCGCCGTGCGCCATCCCGAATGGGCAGGCGAGGGCTACGAAATCAAGGTCAACGGCCAGAAAGTGGACGTTGCCGTTACCCCCGGCGAGGCATCTTACGCTCAGATCAACCGCTCGTGGAGCGCCGGCGACAAGGTGGAAATCACCCTGCCCATGTCACTTCGCATCGAGGAATGCCCTGACTATCCCGACTACATCGCCTTCAAGCACGGCCCCATCCTGCTCGGCGCGCGCACCACTGCTCCCTCATCCACCGGCGATGAGACCGGCCTGCCATACGAAAGGCTGCAGAACGAGTACGCCGGCACCGGCCGCATGGACCATGCGCCCAGTTGCCGCGCCACGATGAAAGGCCTGTCTACTGCCCCGCTGCTCATCGGTGACCGCGCCGAGGTGCTCAACCGCATTAAGCCTGAGGATCCCTCGCATCTTTACTATACGATCGACGCCTCGTCGGAGGACGGCGCAGGCGAATGGTCGACGCTTAGGCTAGAGCCGTTCTTCGATATCCACCACTCGCGTTATTGTATCTATTGGTACCAGCAGACCCACGATAACTACGTACAGAGCGACATGGGCATGGCCGATGTGTATGAGAAGGCTCTGGCCGACCGTACCATTGACTTTGTGGGCACGGGAGAGCAGCAGAGCGAGGCTGGCCACGAGGTCAAGGCTTCGGCCGGCTCGACCACGGGCTCTTACGGCGGCGAATTCTACCGCGACGCTCAGCATGGTGGCTACATCGAGTACTCTCTCTACAATGAGGCAGGCGTCACCGACAGCCTGGCCATCATGTGCCGCTTCACCACGGCCGATAAGGGTCGTAAGGGCACAGTCAAGGTCGATGGAGTAACTATCGGTGAAATCGAAATCCCCGGCTCGTTCCCCGGCGCTGAGGGTGGATTCTTCAACATCGAATTCCGTCTGCCCGCAGGCGTGGGCCTCAATGCCGACGGCACCGCCAAACCTTCGGTTCGCTTCCGCATTGACGCCGACCCCAACACCATCTGCCCGGGTCTGTACTACGTGCGCCTGACCAAGGGATACCAGCCAGCTACTTATGAGTTCAAGGCCACTGAGTGGAAGACCGGCGACACCGGCCGCCTGCAGCAGTCGAAAATCACCTATAACGACAACAACTCCCTCACCGTCGAGGCCGGCACGGGCAACAACAACCTTTGCCTCACCCTCGACTATGAGAACTGCAACTATACCGAGCGCTCTGAGCATCGCTACCTCATCGTGGTCGGCAACCGCCTGAGCAATGCCGACGGCAGGTCGTACCTCTGGTGGCTCAACGGCATCAATCACAACTCGAGCGTCAAGCCCGCTGTGATGCGCACGCTCGACAAGGGCCGTCGCCTGATCGCATTCGACTTGTGGGAGTGTGGCATTGCCGACAACTGCCAGGCTGCAATCTTCTCGATATGCCGCGGCCAGACCATCCTCGGCCTCACCTCCACCACCGGTACGTCTACCATTACCGCTATCGGATTCCACAACTCGATTGACGGATTCCTCGAGGAACTTGAGACCAGTGGCATCAGCGACGTAGTCGTCGACGGAGCCCAGCAGGACGGCGATGTGTATGACCTGCGCGGCGTGCGTGTCAACCAAAACGGCGATCTTGACGGCCTTGACGGCGGCGTCTACATCGTCAATGGCAAAAAAGTAATGAAATAATGAGGCTTTCGGACTTGCCCACAGGATCAGAGGCTGTCGTGGTCAAATTGCTTGGCCACGGCGCCTTTCGTAAGCGTATGATGGAAATGGGATTCATCAAGGGCCGCGAAGTGAAAGTGCTTTTGCAGGCTCCACTCAACGACCCCATCAAATATTCTATCCTTGGTTACGAAGTGTCGCTCCGGCGCTCTGAAGCCAGTATGGTTGAGGTTGAGCCCATAAGTATGGGGCAGCCTCAACCTGCCGGCGAGGCCGGCGCTTGCCCCGTGGTCGAGCATCCGAAAGGCAGCAAAATTATCAACGTCGCCTTCATCGGCAACCCAAACTGCGGCAAGACGTCGCTGTTCAACGTCGCTTCCGGTGCTAGCGAGCACGTGGGCAACTACTCGGGCGTGACCGTTGACGCCAAGAAAGGGCATTTCGACTATTGCGGCTATAGGCTCAACATCGTCGACCTGCCAGGCACATACTCGCTCACGTCGTACTCGCCCGAGGAGCTCTACGTGCGCAAATTCCTACAGGAGGAGACTCCAGACGTGATAATCAACGTGGTGGACTCGTCCAACCTCGAGCGCAACCTCTTCCTTTGCACCGAGCTCATCGACATGGACCGCAGCATGGTCATTGCCCTCAACATGTGGGACGAGTTGCGGGCCTCGCGCGCCGAACTTGACTACAAGGCTCTGGGCGCGATGATCGGCGTGCCGATGGTGCCGATTGTGGCCAAGAAGGGCGAGGGCATCGACGCGCTCTTTGATGCGGTGATTTCCGTGTACGAAGGCAAGCACTCCGACGTGCGCCACATCCACGTCAACCTCGGGCCTGACATCGAGCAGATGGTGCGCAAACTTATCGATATGATCAAGGCCGATGGCTCGATTGACGTGCATTTCTCGCCGCGCTATCTGGCCATCAAGCTGCTGGAGGGCGACAAGGAGTCGCAGGCCATCATCGCCCGCGCCGAGACTGGCGAGCAAATCATCGCCGAGCGCGATGCCCTGCTTGCAAATTACGGACTCTCGCACACCGATACCGACATTCAGAGCGACATCGCCGCCGAGAAGTACGGATTTATCGACGGCGCCCTGGCCGAAACATACAAGTCGGGTGAGATCAAGTCAATGACTGCA
>CAMWUM010000117.1 GCA_947177435.1 uncultured Muribaculaceae bacterium | reverse complement strand
CGGAGCAACTGCCCGTAATACCAAGAGAGAGCTTGCTCGTGAAACTCCTCCCGCTGTTGTGTTCCGTGTTTGCCGTACTCCTTATCCATCTGTTGGTTGAAGGTGGGTAGTTTTGCTAATTTTTCAGGATTTAACTGTCTCATTGTTCCAAATCGTTTAGTATTGATTGAGCAATTTCTATTTGCTTACGGTAATCTTTACTGGATTTCTTCAGAAAGCCATTTAATAGGATTATCCTTGTGGCTTCGATAACATTTGGTTTGTCAATAGCAAAGAGAATAGTACGATACTCATTGCTGCCTACTGATACACGCATCTCATAAAGATCTGTATCTTGCAGATGTTTGACAAATTTTGTCGATATATCGTAAATGGTGGTTACAACATCTATTACATATTTGAATTTAGTCTGCACCTTTGAGGGTAACGAGTTGTAGAACGCCTCAAACTGGGGCGTTTTATAAACCACGCGGATTTCACTACTTTGTCCCTCATTTGATTCCATAGCGCAAAGATAACTAATTAGTAATAAATAGACAAATTTATCAGCAAAAAAGTTCAGTTGATGAAACCTCAACGCTTCCAAACGATCTGCTACCGCCTAAACAATTAACCTTTCACTGCGACTTGGCGCCGGCGGAGCGGAATTGCGTGGGCGACATGCCTATGTGCTTGACGCAGAAGCGGCTGAAATAGCTTAGCGACGAGAAGTGCATCTCTTCGGCAATTTGCGAAACGGACATGGCGCTGTCTTTCAGATAAGACAGCGCTATTGCTTTTGCCTCATTGTTGATATGGGTCGAAGCGCTTCGGCCAGTCACGCGCTTTATCGTGTCAGACAGATACTTGGGCGTCACGTGCAGTTGGCTGGCATAGTGCGCCACCTCCCTGTGTGTCTTGGGCCTGCCGGCCTCGATCATATTGAAGAACTGGGCCGTGATGTAGCCCACCCTGTCGGTGGTGAGGATGCTGTCGTTGGTCTTGGCGTGGAAGTCAAAGAGGTCATAGATCATAGTCTGCAACAGGCTGCCCATCAGCTCGTGGTAAAAACGGTGGTCGGCATCGCCAATCCTCCGGCGGATATTGGCCAGATCGGTCCGAAAGCGCGCGGCGTCTGCCTCAGAAACCCTAATTATTGGATTGTGAAAGAGACTCACACCCCCTTGTATGGAATAATTGTTGGCCGGCAGCAGATTGTGCAGGAACTGGTCGGGCGCGGCGATGTATTCGCAACGGAAGTCGGCATCGGAATTAATTTCCGTCACCAGCCGCGGCCTTGAGATAACTGCAATATCATGCTTAGACATGGTGAAAAGGCGCCCGCCATACATGAGACTGCCGGTGCCTGCGGTGCATATCACATGCACGACGCAATCATAGAACGCCGGGGAGTTTATAAGACTAAACTCCTCGGCGTATACAATCATTTCATGAAGATGGCGAACAGGCTCAGGCATTAATGGCGGTTTGGGCGATTTGCTCGGGGGTGAGGCCGCACTTTTGCTGGAGAGCGGCGTAGTTGTACCTGTTGAGGAATTCCTTGGGGAGGCCAAGGTTGATTACCTTGACGGGGGACTCGCCGAGGTAGGATGCCACTTTCTGGCCAAAGCCGCCGTCGACGATGCCGTCCTCGGCGGTAATCACGGCCTTGTAGCCTTTGAGGGTGTCGAGGGTGTCGGTGTCGAGGGTGGACAGGTTGCGCGGATTGATGAGGGTTACGTTGACGCCCTCCTTGGCCAGCAGGTCGGCCGCCTGCTGCATTATACCGAACATCAGGCCGGCGCCGATGAGGGCAACGCCTTCGCCCTGACGCGCGATTTCGTACTTGGGCTTGGAGTAGTCGTCGAGCAGCTGCATGGCGGGATTGGAGACGGCCACGCATCCAGGGGTACGGATGACGACGGGCAGTTCTGTCTGTCGCACTGACCAGGCGAGCATAGAGTCAAACTCTTCCTTGCAGGTCGGGGCGAGGTACAGCAGGCCGGGGATATTGGAGAGCAGCGCTATGTCGAAGAATCCGAGGTGGGTCTCGTCATTCATGCCGAACATCGTACCGTAGAACACCACGAATGTGGCGGCCTGATGGTTGAGGGCGATATCCTGGCTAAACTGGTCATAAGCCCTTTGCAGGAAGCTGCTGACGAAGCCCACGACCGGGCGCATGCCGCCCTTGGCGAGTCCGCTGGCCACGTCGATGGCGGCCTGCTCGGCAATGCCTACATCGACGAACTGACGTCCGGCCTCTTCCCTGCGAGCCTTGTCGAAGCCTAGGACGCCGGGGGTGCCGGCCGTGATGGTCACCACGTTGCCGTTTTCCTTCATCATGCTCAGCATCTTCTTGCCAAAATGCTCACTGTAATCCTCGGGGGCGTCGTGCTGCTCGTTGAGGAGGGCGCCGGTCTTGAGGTCGAAGGGGGCGGAGAAGTGGAACGTCTCCTTGTCGGCCTCGGCCACGGCCAGGCCCAAGCCCTTCATCGTGTTGATGTGCACGACCACGGGGCGATCGGTATCCTTGACGGCGCGGAACATCTCGATCAGGCTCTTAATATCGTTGCCGTAATTGACATAATGGTAGGCATATCCCATGGCACGGAAGAGGTTGGGCTCGGCCGTGCCGTTGGTGTTTCTGAGCAGTTGCAGATTGTCGTAGATGCCGCCGTGGTTTTCGGCGATGCTCATTTGGTTGTCGTTGACGATGACAATGAAGTTGCTGTCGAGCGTAGCGCCGTAGTCGAGGCCCTCAAAGGCCACGCCGCCGCTGAGCGAGCCGTCGCCGATGACAGCCACCACGTTCTCCTTGCCGCCTTGAAGATCCCTTGCCTTGGCCAGGCCTGCGGCCAGAGCCACGGCCGACGACGTATGGCCGAGCGAATAGAGATCATAGTCGCTTTCGGCGGGGTTGGTGTAGCCCGTCACATCGTCGTAATGCGCTGGGTCGGTGAATGCCTGCATGCGGCCCGTAATCATCTTGTGTGGATAGGTCTGGTGCGAAACGTCAAACACTATCTTATCCTCGGGCGTATTAAAAACGTAATGCAGGGCGATTACAGCCTCCACCATGCCCAGGTTGGGGCCGACGTGGCCGCCATGGACTGAAAGCTTATCCATCAAAGCGCCGCGCATCTCGGCGGCAAGCTGCGTGAGCTCCTCGACATTCATTTTGCGTATGTCGGCGGGAGTTTTGATTGCAGATAAATCAATATCTTTCATCATAATGTATGTTATTATTCTGTATTAAAAACGAACACGGGTTAGATGCGCACTTTCTTGGTGACGGCGTTGGTCTTGACGAGGTATGTCCCACTGGCTGTCACATCGATAAGCTCCTGCGTGCCGCTATACACTAGATTGCCCATCAGGTCATAGACATTGACCACGCCGCTTTCGGCCTTGGCGCCGGAGATGCCGGCAACCGATGCGTAGTCAATATCCTTGAGCCACTGCTGGATGAGCGAGGCGGCGTTGCGAGTCTGGGCTGAGCGAATCCAAAGACTGGGGGTGAAGAAGTCACCATTGGGGATCAGGCGCTTGGCGTCGCTCTCCACCCCGCTGATGCCGCTGCTTGCGCTCGACACAATCAGGCCGATTTTCTTGCCGGCCATCTTGCCGCCATTCTGAAACAGATACGTTTGCAGAGGGGATGCCATATTGCTCCACCACAGCGGCGCGCCGATGATGACGCAGTCGTATTCGTCGAGATTGACGTCGACGGGGTCGATGGCCGGATAGGAATTGGGGTCGGTGGGATTGTTGCGGATGGCCGCGATCTGCGCGCTGCCGATAGCGTAGTTGTTGGCCTCGTAATCCAGGCCCTTCTCAGCGGGCTGGATGCGCACGACGTCGGCGTCAATCTGCTTGGTGAGTTCGGCGACGATGCTGTGCACGTTGTTGGTATAACTGTAATAAACCACAAGGGTCTTGGCCTGCATGGCGAAGGCCGACATCAATATGGCTAGAGAAATTAATATCCTTTTCATAAATCTTTATTTGTAAAGCGTATTTAATTTGCAAAGTTACAAAAAAGGATTATAATATCATCGTCAAAAATCACTGTGGTCTAACCAATTTTTTTGATTGCGGAGGCCGTGGCCCACACGTTTTCAAGAAATTTTTTCGTAAATTTGCGTTGGAATAACAATTCAGCCGCCGCGATATGAGCAAGATACTGAAAGTGGCCAAGCCATCTGACTACAGCGCCTGGGTGGGCCAGACCGACCCGCACGAGCTTATCACCGTGATCGATTACAGCAAGGTCTCGCCCGTGCGCCACAGCCTCAACAACTACGGCGTCTATGGCCTGTTTCTGCAAGGCAAGGGCACCGATATGGAACTGGTGTACGGCACCGGCAAATACGACTACTCCGAGGACACGCTCATCTGCGTGGCCCCCGGCCAACTCGGCGGCAAGGAGGACAATGGCGAACTGGTGAACATGACAGGCTGGGCGTTGCTGTTCCATCCCGACATATTGCAGGGGACTGCTCTCGAAAAAGAAATAAAGAACTTCTCATTCTTTGATTACCGCATCAACGAGGCCCTACACATGACCGAAGAGGAGCGCGAAGTAATTGTGGGGCTTTTCCGCCAGATAGAGAACGAACTGAAATTCCCGGCCGACGCGATGCAAAACCGCATCCTGGTGGGCTTTATCAATCTGCTGCTGCGGTATGCCCAACGATTCTACAACCGACAGTTCATCTCGCGCACGGTACTCAACAACGATATTCTTGCTCGGTTTGAAAAACTGCTGAAAGACTATTTCGAGCAAGACCGGCAGCTCGACCTGGGCGTGCCCACCGTGCAATATTGCTCGGAGCAACTTAACATGTCGTCAAGCTACCTGAGCGATGTAATAAAGCGTGCCACCGGCCAGACGGCCAACCACTATATCAAACAGTACGTGATGCAGCTTGCCAAAAACCGCCTTGTCTCGGGCATGAGCTCTTCAGAGGCGGCATACTCCCTGGGCTTTGACTATCCCCAGCACTTCTCACGCACATTCAAGAAAATAACGGGCGAAACGCCCACCGAATACTGTGCCCGCCGCATAAAATGAGGGCGCGCCATTTAGGCGCGCCCTCACTATGATTTAGAAGTAGCGGGGCTGGACAATCTCCTTCTTGGGGGATATGTTGATATGGTACTGCACGCGGGCCATGAAGTAGGACGGCAAGGTGTTGGTGTACGTCTCCGTGCGGCCCTGCGAGTTGACGGTGACCTGCGCCGGACTGAGCTGGCGGAGTATGTCGAAGCCGTCAAGCGAGATGACCCACTTCTCATCGGGGGCGTACTGCAGCGATATAGTCCATACCCACTGCGGCTTGTTGAGGGCCGTATCGGTCATGCCCACGCGCTTGTACATCTGTATCTGAGTAAACAGACTGAGGTGGGCGGGCAGCTTGCCCTGGGTCCTGAATGCGGGAATTACGTATCCGACATTGCTTGGGGCGGCGCCGTACAGGCCGCTATTCTTGGAGTGTGTCCACTGGCCGGCGACGCCAAGGTTGAATACCCAGCCCAGGGCTTCGTAAGTAAGTTGGGGGTATAGAGACAGATTTAGCGCGTATGCCTTTGAGGGCTCAGGATCTCCGATGCCAATGCCTGTCATATCAGTATATTTGTTATAGGAGGCCGTGACGTCGACTTGCGGCGACCATTGCCTGCGGCTGCCCAGTGCGGTTGAAAATCCGCCTCGACCCGACACCGACCAGTTGCCGTCGACATTGTAGGCCTTGAATCGGCGCACGCCGGTGGTGGGATCAAGAGCGTAGCCCGACGTAATGGCGCGCTGGGTGTAGGAGCCGTTGACGTAGGCATAAACCGATGTCTGCGACGATTTGATCCAATGCGATGTGCTAAGCGCCAAACTGTGCGTGCAACTCGTTTTCAGGTCGGGGTTGCCGAGATAAATGTTGAGGGGGTCGGCGTCATTGACCATGTCAATCATGCGCTCGAGGTCGGGGGCTCCCGACGAGAGGCTGTATCCTATATGGTAATAACCCATCGCCCGCTCGGTGTCTTTCTGGAAAATCAGCCTTAGCAGGTTACCGTCCACCAATCCCCAGGTATGCTGCGGAGTGACGTCGACAGAGCCTCGGGTATAATGCAGGCGCTTGGTGGTGATATTGGTCGGCACCTGGGCCATAAGCCTGAGTTTGCCCGAAGATACTTCCATTTCCTTCTCAAATTTCGGAGTGATTGAGTGGGTTGAGTTGTGGTCATGCGACTCGAAGGAGTTGGCCGCGTCGAGCGTCTCT
>CAMWUM010000116.1 GCA_947177435.1 uncultured Muribaculaceae bacterium | reverse complement strand
TGCTTATACGGCATAATTTCGTGCAAAGTTAGCAATTATTGGCCTATAAAACAAGAATAAAGCCGATTTTTAAGCAAAACCGTGCAAACAGGGTGTTTTTTGACTATATTTTTTGTCAATTGAAAATTGTTTTGTAATTTTGCGGTCGAAATGGTTGCTCTGCCATCCAAGAGAGGAGGCATAAAGGAGCATCAAAAGGGAACGAGGTGTGATTCCTCGACAGTACCCGCTGCTGTAATTCCCCCGCCTTACCTGAGCGCAAGGCACAGCTTATCGCCACTTGCCACTGGTCACTATCGGACTGGGAAGGCGCGATGGGCCGGGATAAGTCAGAAGACCTGCCATTCGATGTAAATAATCTGTTCCCGCGGGATTACGGGCCAAGTCAGATTGAGACAGCGCCGCCCCTACGCTCGCGGAGCTGCTTGATTGAAACGCATGCCATCATCCCGCCGGTGCAGCCTGAAGCACAGACGGGATTTTTTGTGCATTTCAACAAAGCATGTATGCGGCGGACTTATCTACTTTTTTTGTCAATATTTGTCGCTTTTCCGGTCCTGATGGGCCAAGATTTGGCTGATACGCTGAGGCTCGAGGAGGTGGTGGTGACCGGACGCGCTCCGGTGCGCGAGACCATACCGGCGCAGACGCTCAGCGGCGAGGAGCTGCAGCGGCTCAACAGCCACAGCGTGGCCGATGCCTTGCGGTATTTCTCTGGCGTGCAGGTCAAGGACTACGGTGGGGTAGGGGGAATCAAGACTGTCAACATACGCTCGATGGGCACCAACCATACCGGTGTGGTGTACGATGGCGTGGCGCTCGGCAACGCCCAGAACGGTCAGATTGACCTCGGGCAGTTCTCGCTTGACAATATCGAGGCCATATCGCTGCACAACGGTCAGAAAAGCCAAATGCTGCAGCCGGCGAGCGATTTCGGCAGTGCCGGCACCATCTACATGCGTACCCGTGCCCCGCAGTTCGCCGTGGGCGAAACGTACCATGCTCGCGGAGCGTTGAGGTTCGGGTCGTTTGACTTGCTCAACCCGTCGGCTCTTATAGAATTGAAGTTGACCGAGAGCGTCAACGCCTCGCTCAGCGCCGAATGGCTCAACTCGTCGGGCAAGTACCGATTTCGCTACCGCCGCGTCAACCCGGCCGGTGAGCTCGCCTATGACACTACGGCCATCAGGCAGAATGGCGACATCAACGCCACGCGCTTGGAACTAAACCTGTACGGACAGATGAGAAACGGCACCTGGACAGCCAAGGGCTACAACTACAACTCGGAGCGAGGTGTGCCCGGAGCCATCGTCAACAATGTGTGGCGGCGTGGTGAGAGGATATGGGACACCAACTCGTTCGCGCAGGGCTCGGCCACTATGTCGTGGGGACGATTTACCACGCTGGCCACCGCGAAGTACGCCTTTTACCGCACGCATTACGTCAACAATGACGACAAGCAGGTCAAGGTCGACAACC
Source organism: uncultured Muribaculaceae bacterium (assembly GCA_947177435.1). GTDB lineage: Bacteria > Bacteroidota > Bacteroidia > Bacteroidales > Muribaculaceae > CAG-873. Next base: position 4,791 of record CAMWUM010000116.1, on the reverse strand, counting down.
TCTACCGGCAGCGCGAACTGTACTTTTCTACCTCCAACCAGTACGTACTCAATCGTCGCTTTTCATTCTCGGCGGCTTACGACATAAAATGGAACACGCTTGATGCCGACATGTACGGCTTTGTCAAGCCCGATCGCCTCAGCCATCTCCTGTCTGCGGCAGTCGACATCGACTATAAGCGCGTCAGGGGCCAGGCCAGCCTGGTGGCAACATTCATTCACGACCGCCTGCAAGGCGTGGAGCAGCCAAAGGACAAGCGGGCGCTCACTCCGGCGGCATACGTAAGCTGCTATCCGACGCGCAGCCGCGACTTTTCGTTGAGGGCTTTTTTCAAGCAGTCGTTCAGGATGCCGACATTCAACGACCTGTACTATGCCGACATGGGCAACTCCAAGCTCGAGCCCGAGCGCGTGACGCAGTACAACGTCGGCGCTCTCTACGATGCCAAGCCGCGAGGCCTGGTGTCGGGCGTGCGCCTGTCAGTCGACGCGTACTACAACTATGTGACCAATAAGATTGTAGCCTATCCTAAGGGGCAGCAGTTCAGGTGGACGATGCTCAACCTTGGCAAGGTGGACATCCGCGGCATCGACGCTTTGGCGATAGTGGTCATGCGGCCGGCGCGTGAGTTGGAACTGACCATCCGCGGGCAATACACGTGGCAGAGGGCCATCGACGTCACCAGCCCTGCCGACAACTATTACCGCCATCAGATACCCTACATCCCCCACCATTCCGGTTCGGCTGTGGCCAACCTCACGTGGCGGGAGTGGGGGCTCAATTACAGCTGGATTTATGTGGGCGCGCGCTACAATCAGCAGGAGAACATACGCTACAACTACACCCAGCCCTGGTACACCTCCGACCTGTCGCTCAGCCGCGACTTCTATTTCGGCAGTTGCCACGCCCGGGCGCTTGTGGAGGTCAACAACCTGCTCAGCCAGGACTATGACGTGATACTTAACTATCCGATGCCGAAGCGCAATTTCCGCATCTCGCTCACGATTGAGATATGAAACCAAACGCATTTGCATATTTTCTTTTTTATCTGTCAGCTCTGATGTGTGCCACGGGTTGTCGCGAGGACGAACTCGTGGTGCCTACAGAGTATGAAATCATCGAGGACTACGCGCCCCCGAGCAGCGGCATACGCGGGGCATACCTGGTCAACGAGGGCAACATGGGCAGCAACAAGTGCTCCCTCGACTATTACGACTATGTGACCGGCCTGTACTCGCGCAACATCTATGCCGAGCGCAATCCCAGCGTAATCAAGGAGCTCGGCGACGTGGGCAATGACATCGCCATCTATGGCTCGAAGCTTTACGTGACGGTCAACTGTTCGCACAAGGTGGAGGTGCTCGATGCCAATTCGGGCGTGCGTCTGGGCCAAATCGACATTCCCAACTGCCGTTACCTCGCCTTCCACAGAGGCTGGGCATACGTCAGCAGTTACGTCGGCCCGGTGCTCATCGACCCCGATGCTCCCAAAGGCGCTGTTTACAAAGTGGATACCCTCAGCCTCAGGGTGGTGGACCGCGTTTCGGTCGGATACCAGCCCGAGGAGATGGCAATTGTAGACGATTATATGTACGTGGCCAACAGCGGGGGTTATCGTGCGCCAAATTACGACAATACTGTGTCGGTAATCCAGTTAATCGACTTCAAGCAAGTGGAGCAGATTAAGGTGGGCATCAACCTGCACCGGTGCAAGCGCGACCGCTACGGCAAGGTGTGGGTGACCTCGCGCGGTAACTATGAGAACATCCCATCTCGCATGTACGTGCTCGACAAGAAGCGCGGCGCCAGCCGGCTGGCCGTGACCGACACGCTTGACATCGCTTGTTCCAACATGGCATTCAGCGGCGACTCGCTGCTGTTTTACGCCACTGAGTGGAGCAACTGGCAGCAGAAGAACACCATCACATACGGCGTGGTGGACATACGCTCAAAGCGGCTCGTGTCGCGCAACTTCATCACCGACGGCACCGACCGTGAGATAGCAGTGCCTTACGGCATTGCCGTGCATCCCGAGAGCGGCGACATCTTCGTCACTGATGCCAAGAATTATGTCTCATCGGGCACCCTTTACTGCTTTGATCGCCATGGGCGCAAGAAGTGGAGTGTGCGCACGGGCGACATACCCGCCCACATAACGTTTCTGCCAAGATGAAAAAACTGTTAGCCATATTGCCGCTGCTGGCCGCCGCAGCCTGCCAGCAAGACGTGCCCACCGTCAGTCTGGGACTCGATGACGTGTACTACATCGAGCGCATGCGCAAGCTGAGGCTTGAGCCGGCCTTTACGGGCCGGGCTTACCGCTGGACCGTAGATGGCGTGGAGGTGTCATGCGAGCGCGAGTACATATTCCTGGCCCGCGAGGAGGGCACATACCATCTTGCATTCGAGGTGATAGACGACGCCACGCCGTACTCCTTTGATTTTGAGGTGGTGGTCATGCGTGAGGAGGTGGAGTACAGCCCTTACATAGCCGATGTGCTGGAGTATTGCCCGGCGCCCGGCCAGTTTGTCAACCTCATGCCAGAGTACGAGCCTGGCGATACATACGCCGACATGCTCAAGAAGGCTAAGGAGTGCATCGAAGGCACCAACGATATAATGATTTCGCTGGGATCGTATGGCGGCTACGTGACCTTTGCTTTTGACCATACCGTGATCAACGTGCCAGGCGAAAACGATTTCCGCATCTGGGGCAACTGCTTTTACGAACTCACCGACAGCGAGCGCAAGGGCGGTTCGGCCGAGCCGGGCATCGTGATGGTGAGTTACGACACAAACTGCAACGGGCAGCCCGACGATGAGTGGTACGAGCTCCGCGGCAGCGACTATTTCAACCCGCTTACACGGCACGACTACTCAATTTCTTATACGAAAGGTGCGACCGACCAGGATGTGGCATGGCATGATTCGGATGGCCAAACCGGGAGCGTTGAGCGGAATATGTTTCACGACCAGCCATATTGGCCGCAATGGGTTGACGCGCCATCGCTTGCCTTTAAGGGCTCGTGCCTGCCGCCTAATGGCATCGACGCCTCAGGCACCGGACGCTACTATATCCTCTATTGTTACGACTGGGGCTATGTCGATAATCATCCCAACGACTATCCCGAACTCAACTCTTTCGATATTGGCAACGCCGTTGACGCCCAAGGCAATCCCGTCAAACTGCCCGGAGCCGATTTCATACGCGTTTACACAGGCGTCAACCAGTGCTGTGGATGGCTGGGAGAGACATCGACCGAGATTGCCCGCGCGCAGGATCTGCACATCGACCAGATAAATTATCACTAATCCAAAACAATAATGAAAAAGCAGCTATTACCAATTTTGATAGCCTCATGCCTCACCGCCTCGGCCTGGACTCTTGACTGGGACAAGGTGCAGTATTGGGCCGGCGAGGGAGAAAACAAGGCCGCGCTTGTGGTTGAGTTTTCTGACGACGGCGACCAGTACGGCTATGTCTGGGGCTATCGCTGGCCGGCAGGCACGACAGCCACCGGCGAAGACATGTTCCGCGCCATCGCTTCCGCCAGCGAAGATCTGGACCTGTTCACTCAATACACCGGCGATATGGGCTCGACTGTTTGCGGCATTGGCTATTCGGCCGATCACTCCGTCATGCGCGACCTTGCGTTTGATTTCGACGGCGCCCAGGCTGACGGCAACATCAGTTTCAACTATTTCTCGGCAAATGGGGCAATGGGCCAGACCCAAGTGCCCGGATTTGACACGCCCGACATCTGCGCGCAGGCCATCGAGGACGCGTGCGACACCCACATACTCGAGCATCCCATCAATGCCCGGGCCTATGGCTATCCCGCCTACGATTATGACTGGTGGCTGGTGCCGCAAAAGTCGGATCTTGACAGCCGCTGGCAGGCCGGATGGTATAAGGGCTATTGGTCGTATTACACCGGCAAAGCCAACTCGGAGTCGCTGGCCTACTCGGGCACGGGGTATTCATCGCGCCAATTGGCAGACGGCGACGTCGATGCCTGGAAATACAGGCATCTGACTGACGATGCCGACGGCTACACCGGAGCCAGCACTCCTTCGGCTCCGCTCAACTATCACCATTTCGGCGAGCCGGCCGAAGATCCGATTCCCGACGGCATTGTTGACGCCGTTAATGACGAGCCTGTCATTCTCTACCGATTTGACAGGGTGATAATAGTAAAGAAGCAAGGAAAAATCTACAAACTAATCATTAAATAATATCCTATGAAACAAAAGACTTTGTTATGGGGTGCGGCGTTGTTGGCCTTGGCCGGCAGCACCTCGGCCGCCATTGCGCATCTGTCCGAGCCGGAAGTCCGGTTTAAGGTGCAAGGCGTGCCTCACCGCGCGGCGGGCGACAGCGGCAACACCCTGGCCATGCCCGAAGGTTTTTCGTTTGACGACGTGAAGCTGTGGACCGGCGATGGCGACAACAAGTGCGCCGTAGTGGTGCAATGGAACAAAGCCACGGAAGACAATGCCCTGGTGTTCGGCTATCGTTGGGATGGCAACGGCGCCGGCATTGACGCTCTGATGGCCATAGCCAATGAGCATCCGCAGTTCTACATCGCAGTGGCAAGCACCAACTATGGCTACACCATTTGCGGCATTGGCTGGGATGCCGACGGCGATGGCGTGATTGGCGTGACCGACGGCACGAACGCCTTGACGCCTATGGCCGGCAATCCTCGCGTGTTCAACAACACTGGCGGATACGGTTATGACGATCTGAAAGCCCTTGACCCTGACGACCTTTGGTGCGCAGGATGGTAC
>CAMWUM010000115.1 GCA_947177435.1 uncultured Muribaculaceae bacterium | reverse complement strand
ATAGTGGAGTCTCCGGCCAAGGCCAAGACCATCGAAAAGTTTCTTGGCAAGGACTACAAGGTAATGTCTAGCTACGGCCATATCCGCGACCTGAAGAAGAAGAATTTCAGCATTGACATCGAGGACGGCTTCAAGCCAATATACGAAATCCCCGAGGACAAAAAGACCCTGGTGGCCGAACTGAAAAAAGCCGCCAAGCAGGCCGAGACCGTATGGCTGGCTTCCGATGAGGACCGCGAGGGAGAGGCCATCGCCTGGCATCTGTACGAGGTGCTCGGCCTAAAGCCTGAAAACACGAAGCGCATTGTATTTCACGAAATTACCAAACCCGCAATATTGGCGGCCATCGAAAACCCTCGCAGCATCGACCTCAACCTGGTCGACGCCCAGCAGGCGCGCCGCGTGCTCGACCGCATCGTGGGCTTCGAGCTTTCGCCAGTGCTGTGGAAGAAGATCAAGCCCTCCCTGTCGGCAGGCCGCGTGCAGTCGGTGGCCGTGCGCCTGATCGTGGAGCGCGAAAAGGAAATAAAGGCATTCAAGAGCGAGCCTTATTTCCGCGTGACGGCCGTGCTGACCACGGCCGACGGCCAGGAAGTGAAGGCCGAACTGAGCCGCCGCCTGCCCGACATCGACGCCGCACGCACGCTGCTTGAGGAGTGCAAAGGCGCTGAGTTCAAGGTCGACGACGTGCAGGTGAAGCCCGTCAAACGCTCTCCGGCGCCGCCGTTCACCACCTCGACGCTGCAGCAGGAGGCCAGCCGCAAACTCGGGTTCACCGTGTCGCAGACGATGATGGTGGCCCAGAGGCTGTACGAGGCCGGCCACATCACCTACATGCGTACCGACTCGACCAACCTGTCGGCCCTGGCCATCGCCGCCATATCAAAAGAGATCACCGACGAAATGGGCGCCGAGTACCTGCAGAAGCGCCACTGGCACACCAAATCAAAGGGCGCACAGGAGGCTCACGAGGCCATCCGCCCCACTTACATAGACAAGCACACCATCGACGGCACGGCGCAGGAGAAGAAGCTCTACGGGCTCATCTGGAAGCGCGCCGTGGCCTCGCAGATGGCCGACGCCGAGGTGGAGAAAACCACTGTCGACATCGCCCCCCACGGCACGTCTGAGACCCACAGGCTGGTGGCCACGGGCGAGGTGGTGAAGTTTGACGGCTTCCTGCGCCTCTACATCGAGGGCACCGACGACGAACACGCCGCCACGCCGGAAGGCATGCTGCCGCCCATGGAGCGCGGCGAGGAGTTGACGCTCAAGCAGATGCAGGCCGCAGAGAGGTTTACCCAGCAGCCCCCACGCTACACCGAGGCCACGCTCGTAAAGAAGATGGAGGAGCTCGGCATCGGCCGCCCGTCGACCTACGCCCCCACCATCAGCACCATCCAGCAGCGCGAGTACGTGGAGAAGGGTGAGAAGCCCGGCGAAGAGCGCCAGTGCGCCACCCTGACGCTGAAAGGCGGCAAGATTACGCAGCGCACCAAGACTGAGACGTTCGGCGGCGAGAAAGGCAAACTCATCCCCACCGACACCGGCATCGTGGTCAACGACTTCCTGGAGGACTACTTCGGCGGCGTGGTCGACTACAACTTCACGGCCAACATCGAGGAGAAATTCGACGGCATTGCCGAGGGCGAGGCCGAATGGCAGGACGTGATGGGCAACTTCTACGGCGTGTTCCACCCCGAAATCGACAAGGTGCTCAACATCAAGTTTGAGCACAAGGTTGGCGAACGCCTGCTGGGCACCGACCCCAAGAGCGGCAAGCCCGTGTCAGTCAAGATCGGCCGCTTCGGCCCGCTGGTACAGATCGGCGGCGCCGACGACGAGGAGAAGCCGCAGTTCGCCTCGCTGCAGAAGGGCCAGTCAGTGGCCACAATCACGCTCGAAGAGGCCCTGAAACTGTTTGAATTCCCGCGCACGCTGGGCGAGTACGAAGGCAAGGAGGTGAGCGTAGGCATCGGCCGCTTCGGCCCCTACGTCAAGCACGCCGGCAAGTTCGTATCCATCCCCAAGGACGTGCCGCCGGCCGCTCTGACGCTCGACGAGGCCATCGAACTTATCGTGGCCAAACGCGAGGCCGAGAGCAAGAAACTCATAAAGGCATTTGACGAAGAGCCCGAGCTGCAGATACTCAACGGCCGATACGGCGTCTACATCTCATACAAAAAAGAGAACTACAAGATGCCCAAGACCGTAGATGATCCCTCAGCCCTCACCCTGGCCCAGGCCATGGAGATAGTCAACAGCCAGGAAAGCAAGCCAAAACGCAAGAAGAAATAGCCATGGACAAAAACCCGCAATCACCCCAAAAGTACGTGCCCGACACGGTAATCAGCCTGCCGGTGCGCGAGTCCGTGGGCCTGATGGACCACCTGACGGCCTCGCTGCCCATGTGCAAGCGCCAGACCATCAAGCGCTACCTCAAATTCAACCACGTGATGGTCAACGGCCAGGTGACCCACCAGTTCAACTATACGCTCCACCCGGGCGACGACGTGCGCGTCAACCAGAGCCGCGAGTTCATCGTATTCGGCCACTCGCGCCTGAAGATATATTACGAGGATGACGACATCATCGTCGTGTACAAGGGCTACGGCCTGCTGAGCGTGGCCACCGAGCGCGACGCCAACAAGAAAAAGGAAATCACAGCATACTCCCTGCTGCGCGACTACCTCAAGAAGAAGGACCCACGCAACAAACTGTTCATCGTGCATCGCCTCGACAAGCAGACCTCGGGCCTGATGATGTTCGCCAAGAACGAGGCCGCCAAGGAGGCCATGCAGCACAATTGGAACAATATGGTGCTGGAGCGCAAGTACATAGCCGTGGTCGAGGGCACAATCGACCCCGAGGAGGGCATGGTGAAGAGTTACCTGGTAGAGAATGCTCGCCATGAGGTCTACTCCACCACCGATCCCAACCTCGGCAAGCTCGCCGTCACATTTTACCGCACGCTCAAGAAGGGCAAGGGCATGTCGATGGTCGAACTATCGCTTGAGACCGGACGCAAGAACCAGATACGCGTGCACATGAAGGACCTCGGCCATCCCATCTCGGGCGACCGCAGATACGGCGGCAAGCCCAACACGGCCCACCGCCTGGCCCTACACGCCCAGACGCTGCGCTTCATCCACCCGGTGACCAGGAAAGACATGTACTTCACCTCGGCCATCCCCAACGCCTTCGAAAAACTTTGCTGATGGCCAGCCACGAACCCCTCACAAAGGACCTCGTAGCCAAGCCCCAGCTGTGGCGCCTGGCCATGCGCGTGGGCCAGCAGGCCGTGGACGTGGCCATCAACACGCCCCTGGAGGACCACGCCCTGATCTACCGCCATTTCGATCTGGAGCCCGGCATGGAGCCGCTGGCCGCGTTTGAGGATTTGATTTACGACAATCCGTTGCTGCTGAGCGATTTCGATAAGGTTGACATACTCATTGACACACCCCGCTTCACCCTGGTGCCAAGCGAGGTGCGCAGCGACGATGTGCGCGCCGACATTGTGCAGGCCATCTGGCCCGACCCGGCGCTGACCACCCTGGCACAAGACCTGCCCACAGGCGACACGCTGCTGATGGCCGCTGACTCAGGGCTGGTGTCGTTCATCAGGCGCACCTTTCTCGAGGGGCGCATCCACCACCCCATCGGCGTGCTGGCCACCTATTTTTCGGCCCGCAGCGGCCAAGGCAACGCCTCAAAACTATTCTGCCGCCTCAGGCCCGGAGCCGTCGACATGGTGGGCATGGCGCAAGGCCGCCTGGCAGTGGCCACATCGGCCGAGGCGCCCACGCCCGACGACATGGCCTACTTCATCCTGGCCACGGCCCAGACGTGCGGCCTGAGCCTCGACGCCGACGAGTTGTGCCTGTACGGCGATGCCGACCTGCGCGAGCAGGTGGCTCCGCTGCTGCGTCCGCTCGCCCGCTACGTGATGCCGGTCATCTTCCCGTCGGAGATATTCAAAGCCGGCAAGGACGCCCTGCAAGCGCCATTCGAACTAATGATACTGCCCCTATGCGAATAATACGAGGAAAATACGGGCGTCGCCGATTTGACGTGCCCAAAAACATAACTGCCCGACCCACAACCGATTTCGCCCGCGAAAACATATTCAACGTGCTCGAAAACCTCGTAGACTTCGAGGGACTGCGCGCGCTCGACCTCTTTGCCGGCACGGGCGCTGTGTCGTTCGAGTTCCTGTCGCGCGGATGCGCCCAGGTGGTGTCGGTCGAGAAGGCCGCCACGCAGCACGAATTCATCCATTACGTGTCGGAAAAGCTCGGATGCGAGGGCCACAGGATAGTGCGCGGCGACGCCCTGCGCTACATCACCTCGCCCACCGCAGGAAAGTTCGACGTAATCTTCGCCGACCCGCCATACGACATGCCCGGCTTTGAAGAAGTGCCCGCCAAGGTGCTCGCCAGCGGCCTGCTGGCCCCCGGAGGCATATTCATCATCGAGCATTCGGCGCGCCGCGACTTCACCGCCCTCCCCGGCTTCATCGACCACCGCGCCTACGGCTCAGTCAACTTCACCATCTTCCGCGCCCCCGCCTAATCACCCGCAGCGGGGTGAATCCGAATCGATTGATTATGAAAGCAATTTTTGCTTGCATTGCTGGTGTTTTGCTGGTGTTTCTGGGCGCGTGCGAGTCGCGATCGAGCCATATGCGAGAGATTGACGGCTATATGGAGACCGACCCAGGCCGCGCGCTGGAGGAGTTGGAGAGGGTGCAGCCCGGCGAACTCTCGTCGGCCGACTATCCCTACTATGCTCTGCTGTACACCCAGGCACAAATCAAAAACAACATCGTCGTCACCTCCGACTCGCTGATGAAATACGCTTACGAGGCCTACCGCAACAGCAGCGACAAGGATTTGAGGAAGCGCGCCCATTTCTACAATGCCCAGATAGCCTATGACCGAGGCGACCTGCGACCCGCCATGTCAGACGTCATCGTCGCCTACGACATCGCCAAAACCGACGGCGACCCATACTGGATAGCCAAAACGTCCGAATTGATTGGTGATATATTCTTTGACTCATTCAACTACCAACAGGCTGAACTGTATAAGCTTGAGTGTATAGAAAACTACAAAAAAGCTGGACGTGTGGCAAACCATCGATATGCGCTCTCGGATTTAGCCGCCACCCTTCTAAGCCTTGATAAAAATGATGAGGCTATAGCTATCTTAGATAGCCTGCGTGAAGTTATTGCTATTGAAGAACCATTTGACTCCGCCCTGTATAATTATGTATCTGAACCAGTGTTTTCAGCATTGCTCATGGCAGGCCAATTGGACTCGCTTGAGAAGATATTGCCACCGCAATGCAATCTTCAAGGCGACGAATCGGAGTTCTTCTATGATGTCGTAAAAAGTTACTTACTCAGTGAGGATGAGAGCAGGCAATTGCTTTGGGAGGCTTACTCTTTATGTCCGGACGAACAGCACCATGCACAAATATTATATGCTGCATACAAGCAGGCGCACGCCTCCGGCAATTATAAATATGCTGCAGATGTGGCTGATTCATTGATTATGTACCAGGGACAGATATCCACGGAGGTACTAAAAGAGTCAGTCACGGGAGTCCAACGTGATTTCTACACGTCCAAGGCAAACTTCGAGACGCAAAAGTCAAGATCAATGCTGCGTGTTTTAATAATCGTTATTGTCGTTGCAATAGTCATTGTCGTATTATTGGTGATGATGTATAGGCTGAGAATGAGGGCTAAAAAGGCTGAGCTTGAAGCCAATATTTCAACATTGGTAGCCCTTAATGAACAGGTTGTAAAGGTAAATGTCGAGAAAGAGCGTCTTGACATGGTTCTGTCCGATAAATCTTTGACCATAGAAAATCTCTTTAAGGAAAAATGGGATACGCTAAACATGCTGTGTAATGAATATTTCGAACTCGGAGATTCTGAGATTACACGTGATAAATTGCTTGTCCGCATCGAAAACGAACTGAAGAAAGTAAGGTCAAAAAAGAGTCTGAAAGATATAGAGGCCTCCGTGGATAAAAATATGGGCAACCTCATGTCTATGCTGCGAGAGGAATGCCCATTCATAAGTGAGGACGATTTTGTATTCTTATCTCTCGTTTACGCCGGTCTGTCGACAAGAGCTGTGTGCCTTCTGACCGACATTAAGTACAAGAATTTCTACCAGAAAAAGTCGCGCATCGTCAAACGCATCGCCGAGTCCGAAGCCACGCACAAAGACCTATTCATCGAGAAATTAAAATAAGCCGCTGAATGTCAGCAATATACATCTCTAAAATTTTCGGATTCGCAAAACCCTGATAGAC
>CAMWUM010000114.1 GCA_947177435.1 uncultured Muribaculaceae bacterium | reverse complement strand
CATCTTAGTTCTTAGTCAAATCTGTTTTCCCTTATCGACGTCTTGCCTTTCTTTACGCATGCCAGGCCCTCGGAGAAATCACCGGCGTCAAAAAACTGCGCCTTTATCACCACATTCCCATCCTTGTCCTTATACCCAAACTTCTGGTTTTCAACGAAGCGAACGAGTCCGTCATGAAGTTCGTATTGAGGGTTATATCCACACTCTGGCTCATACACGGGCGGTGTCACAACGCCTTCTCTGAAATTGCCCTCTCGGTCAATAAATCCGCTACCACAGTCCACTTTCACCGCAGCCAGGCCATCGCAAAAATCCCCCGCCCCGTAAAAGGCGGGAGTGATAGCAAACTCTCCGCTGTGCGAGATGTATCCCCATTTCAGTTCTTTCGCATTTCCCATATTGCTGATAATTATAATGTTAAAAAGCGGCGCTGTGATGGCGCCGCTTAGTGTGGTGGAGCTGGAGGGGGTTGAACCCTCGTCCAAACGCGGAATCAATATGGTTTCTACGTGCGTAGTCTCCGATTGGTTTTCGTGCGGCGGCAGGCCGGGACGACCAACCGCTGCCTTAGCCTCTAAGAATTTCGGACTCGGCCTGAGGCAAGCCTTGCCCTATTCCCGATTTAGCTGCACCGCCGATCGATTAGTCTCGGGACCATGACAACCGGGCGATGTCTCGTCTGCGCAACTGTTGCGCAAGATTAAGCAATCCTACTGTGCTTCGGATTAAGCAGCGAGAGCGTAGTTGTTTTCGCCAATTAATTTTTTGATGTCTGATATTATAGAGCATTGCCATCATCGCTCTGCACGCTTGCATACCGCTTCTACACGCTGTCAAAGCCAGTCAGCCCCTTGTAGATGCCGCCGGCGATTCCTGCCTGCGGCGGATATGGTCTGCAAAGATAGCGCTTGCCACAGAAATCACCAAATGTTTTCGCCATTTTTTGCAAAAATAACGCTCTTTACGCTATTTTCGGAGCGGGAATGGACGTGTTTGAAAAAATTTTCGTACTTTTGTGTGCTAAATTAACGCCTTAAGCTAATGAACCCCGACTTCTTGCTTGATACTCCGGCTGCGCGCCACCTCTACCACGACGTGGCCGAGCAACTGCCTATAATCGATTACCACTGCCACCTCTCGCCCAAGGACATCGCCTTGGACAAAAAGTTCCGCTCCATCACCGAGCTGTGGCTCGGTGGCGACCACTACAAATGGCGCGCCATGCGAGCCAACGGCGTGGACGAACGCTTCATCACCGGCGACGCCTCTGACTGGGAAAAGTTTGAGAAATGGGCCGAGACCGTGCCATACACGCTGCGCAACCCGCTCTATCACTGGACCCAACTCGAGCTCTCCTCGGCTTTCGGCATCGACGAGCCCCTCAACCCCGCCTCGGCCCGACGCATCTACGACGCCTGCAATGAGCAGCTGGCCGACCCATCGATGAGCGCCCGCGGCCTGATGCGCCGCTACGGCGTGGAGCTTGTGTGCACCACAGATGATCCCGTCGACTCGCTCGAATGGCATAAAATCATTCGTGAGAGCGGATTTGAGGTGAAGGTGCTTCCGGCATGGCGCCCCGACAAGGCCATGGCAGTGGCCGACCCGCGCCAGTACGCCGCATACGTAGCCCGCCTGGGACGCGCCGCCGGCATCGAAATCACCGACTATGACTCGCTGATGCAGGCAATGGCCATCCGCATGGATTTCTTTGCCTCGCAAGGCTGCCTGCTGGCCGACCACGGCCTGGGCCGTTTCCCCTACCGCGAATACTCCGCCCGCAACTATTTCGAGCGTGTGCTTGCAGGCGAAGAACTGGAGCCCAACGAGATAGAGGAATTGCAATCGGCCATACTGCTCGATCTCTGCTCGATGAATCACGAGCACGGCTGGGCCCAGCAGTTCCATTTCGGCGCCCTGCGCAATGTCAACACCAAGGCTTTTGAAAAGCTCGGCCCCGACATCGGCTGCGACAGCATCGCCGACGGCTCCAACGCCGAGGCCTGCGGACGCCTCCTCGACGAACTCAACAGCCGCGGCTCCCTCGCCCGCACCATCATCTACAACCTCAATCCGGCCGATAACGCCTGGGTAGCCACCATGATCGGCAACTTCCAGATGGACGCCGGCATGCCGGGCAAGATGCAGATGGGCTCAGGCTGGTGGTTCAACGACCAGCTGTTCGGCATGCAGGCCCAGATCGACACCCTCTCGATGCAGGGATTGCTCAGCCGCTTCGTTGGCATGCTCACCGACTCGCGCTCGTTCCTCTCCTACCCCCGCCACGAATACTTCCGCCGCCTGCTGTGCCGCATCCTCGGCCGCGACATCGAGCAGGGCATGATCCCGATCTGCGAGATGCCTCGCGTGGAGGAGATGGTGGGCGACATCTGCTACCGCAACGCCAAATCATACTTCAAATTCTAAAAGCCCGCCAATTCGTCCTCCGCACGGGGCGCTTGCGCCCCCCTAACATCTAATATCTAACATCTAAAACCTTCAACCTATGAAGATAATCAAAGCATTAGCCCTGGCCGCCGCCCTGCTGCCAGCAGCCGCATGGGCCGAAGTGGCCCCCGTGGCCGCCTCCGGCGCCGAGCCGTCGATATTCACAATCGACAACCCCAACTACAAGGAAAGCCCCATGACCGGCATGACGCGCCAGCACTGGATCAAGGCCGGCGAGTACCTGCTCGACGGCGCATTCTCCTACATCCACTCGCTCGACGACCCCATGTACTTCCCCAAGCAGCTCGGCAAGACCTACCCCCGCGACGAGGGAGCCATACGCGTGGCCAAGCTCGAGGGCATGTGCCGCACCATGTTCGTTGCCGCCCCGCTGCTGCGCGAAAATCCCGGCCTCACCCTCCACGGCATCCGCGTGCAGGACTACTTCCTGCACCAGATCAAGGGCCTGACCATCGAGGGCTCCACATCGTACACACCCTGCTGCCCCAACGGCCCCAGCCAGACCCTGCTTGAGCTCGGCGCCATGTGCATCTCGCTCAAGGCCGCCCAGCCCGTGCTCTGGGATCCCCTCACCCCCGAGGAGAAGGACCGCCTGGCCATGATGCTCAAATCTTACGGCGAAGGCCCGACGATTGACTCCAACTGGCGATTCTTCAACGTCTTCATCCTCGCCTTCCTCAAAGATCAGGGCTACGACGTCAACATGCAGTATTACGAGCAGCAGCTCGCCAAGCTCGTCAATCGCTACCGCGGCGAAGGATGGTACAACGACTCGCCCGCCTACGACTATTACAGCATGTGGGCATACCAGACCTACGGCCCGCTCTGGGCCGAGTTCTTCGGCAGCCAGTTCCCCGAGTACGCCGCCACCTTCCGCCAGTACCAGAGCGACATGATTGACAATTACCCCTATATGTTCGCCCGCGACGGCCACATGAACATGTGGGGCCGCAGCATCCCCTACCGCTTCGGCGCCACCGCACCCCTGGCCATGCTCGGCCTCAACCACCGCGACGACGTCAACTTCGGCTGGATGCGCATGATCTCATCGTCCACCCTGCTCCAGTTCCTGCAGAATCCTGACTTCCTCGATGACGGCGTCCCAACGATGGGCTACTACGGCGAGTTCGCCCCCGCCGTGCAAATCTACAGCTGTCGAGGCTCAGTCTACTGGTGCGGCAAAGCTTTCTTCAATCTCCTCCTGCCCGCTGACCATCCCTATTGGACGGCCAAGGAAAACGACGGCCCCTGGTCAAAATTCAAGCCCGGCCGCGTCTACAACAAGTTCCAGCCTGCCACCAACCTGCTCATTACCGACTACCCCGACTGCGGCGGCGCCGAGATGCGCTCGTGGTGCCACGAAAAGGTAGCCGACGACTGGCAGAAATTCCGCTCGTCTGAAAACTACAACAAACTCGCTTACCACACCGAGTTCCCCTGGATGGCCGACGCCCCCGACGGCGTAGTGTCGATGAACTACGCCACCCTCAACGCCCAAGGCCAGTGGGAAGTGCTCCGCCTCTACGACTTCGTCAGCTTCGAAAATGGCATCTACTCCCGCGTGGCCACCCTCGAAAACGATCCCGAAGTCCGCTTCCAGCTCAACGACATTCCCCTCCCCTCCGGCGTCCTCCGCATCGACCGCGTCACAGCCCCAGGCCCGCGCCAGATCCACCTCGGCTCCTACTCCCTGCCCGAGATATACCCGCAGATCAGCAGCGTCACCCGCTCCGTCAACGCCACCCCGCTGCCCGCCCGCATAATCGACAACGGCGAGTACCAGCTCGCCACAGTCCCCGTATACGGTTGGGAATCCACCCGCGTGGCCGTAGCCCAGGGCGTGCACCCCGTCAGCGACCGCTGCGCCGTGATGCTCAACGAGGCCCAGGCCACCGACCAGATCTTCGTCACCCTCCAGCTCTGGCAGCCCTCAGGCCAGCCCATGGCTGACACCCTCCTCGACCTCGTCAAGACAGTCACCATCAGTGGCACCACCGCCACCGTCACCCTCACTGACGGCAAAACCTACACCGTCAATTTCTAACCCGTTTGTCTCCAGGTGAGTTTGTCTCCGGGTGAAAAACAAGAGGCGCGGCCCACAAAGGCCGCGCCTCCTTTCTGAAAAAAGTCGCATATATAATCACATCACGCGATTAATCATATCCTCCAGCTCCGACAGAGGCTTCTCGCCCGAGTCATGCCAGAACTGCGTGCCATCCTTGTAGACAAAAAACGTAGGATAGCCCTTTACGCCGTACACCTTCTCCAAGTCAGGGTACTTGTCAACGTCAATCTGGATGATGGCCGCCCTGTCGCCCATCTTTTCGCGCAGCTCATCCATAATAGGCATCATGCGCTTGCAATGAGGGCACCACGAAGCAAAAAATTCAATCAATACAGGCTTCGAGCCCGCCAGGGCAGCCTCAAGTTGAGATTTCATCGAGTCCATGGCAAAAAATCAAGCTTCGTCCGACTTATGATACTGATACTCCTCGACCTTGCCCACAAGCGTGCCGGCATCGTGCACGCCCACGCCGCGCCAAATAGCCTCGCCATCCTTGAAGATGATGAGCGTAGGCACCGAGCGCACGCCATACTGCATGGCCAGAGCCTGGTTCTTGTCAATATCCACCTTGAGGATGTTAGCCTTGTCGCCAACGCGAGCCTTAACATCGTCCAGGATCGGGCCCTGCACCTTGCACGGGCCACACCAAGTGGCGAAGAAATCCACAATAGTAGGCTTGTTCTCGCCGATAATCTTCTTGAAATCGTCCATATTGAGTGTGTTTTTAAATAGTTCTGCATATACAACCGCCACACCCGCCCCAAAGTTTGCGCCCCGAGCAAAAAAAACACCAAAAAAATTTTGGCACACCACCAAAAACCCGTACCTTTGCACCACAAACTGGTCCGGTAGCTCAGCTGGATAGAGCAACAGCCTTCTAAGCTGTGGGTCCCGGGTTCGAATCCCGGCCGGATCACAGAAGGGTCACAAAACCATAATGGTTTTATGGCCTTTTTTCGTGTCCGTAAGCGACTGTATGCCAGCATTTGGAATTTCTGTAAATTTCAGTGTTAGAAGGATTTAGCACGAATCGGTTTTTCGTCTGTTGGCCAAAGTTAGCATTTGTTAGTTTCGATTAGCATATTATCTTTGGTACGGATTTCGAAATGTACCACAAAAATGTACCGGATTTCCCGACATATCATCAAGGCTGAGGCACCTGTTCCCCATATCCCGGGCTTGGAGGGCGGTCATGCCACTTAGCTCTCTGATATTTGCTATTTTGTGCTATATTCTTCCAAAAGAGAAACGGCACACAACAGCGAGGTGTCGAAGTCAGTTATTCTTGTAGGCGGTACACGCGTGGTACATTTTTCAGAGAATGTGGTACACGGTTTCGGAGTGTACCACAACGAAGTCCGTAACAAGTTTAATCCCTAACACTCAAACTACTATGGCTGGAATACCTCAGATAAAGATTATTTTCGACCGTCGCAAGAAGGCGTCGGCAGTCCCCACCGGAACCGTAGAGGTCGAGGTATCGTACAACCGCGAGCGTGTCCGCCTCTCGACAGGCGTTGCCGTTCTCAAACAACAGTGGCAAGGCAATCAGGTGGTGAACCATCCTGAAGCCGGCAGACTCAACGACCAGATCCTGCGTGTGTACGATGGCATACGCGAGAAAATGTCCTCCATCGCCTCAAAAGGAGGAGACTACGACCTTTCGCAACTGAAGAAGGTACGTAAGACACGGGTACAGGGCTCTACGATGGATTTTCTCTCATGGCTGGAGGAACGTATCGACATGCACTGCTGTCCACGGAAAATTTTAGCACTTTGTTTGCCTAACGCTATCATCCTCT
>CAMWUM010000113.1 GCA_947177435.1 uncultured Muribaculaceae bacterium | reverse complement strand
AAGTTACTAATTATCTCGCTAACCACCAAACTTTTCGGTATTTGTTTTGCATATTTTTACATTTATTAAATGTTAAACTTTGCTAACGAAATTAAGGAGGGGTGGTATCAGAGTTATCAAAGCAATAAGAGTTATCAAAAGGCTGGCGCCAAACAACAGAGCAATCAGAGTCATCAGGGCCGGTGATTGCCCTGATGACTCTGATTGCTCTGATATCGCTCAAACGGCGGTTACTTGACCAGCACCTTGCTGGCGCGGCCGTCGATGGTGACGATGTAGAGGCCGGGGGCCACGGCGAGCGAGGGGAGACGCTGGCCTGAGAGGGTGTAAGCTGCGGCCTCGGTGTAGTCGCCGACGATTACGATTTGGCCGTCAGCGCCGTAGGCGTATGCCTGGGCGGCTTCGGGGGCGTCGGCACCGGCGATTGATCCTGCGGTGAGCACTACGTAGCAGTTGCCCTCGAGGGTGACGGTCCCTGCCGAGGCGTCAAACGCCGGGGTGGAGCCGTAGCTGGCCGAGCGCACGGTGTACTTCGAGTTGTCTTTCTGCTTGAAGTTGACGCCGGTGACGGTCTTGGCGGTGGTGTTGGGGTTTATTACGCAAATCATCTCCTTGGAGCCTGCGCTGGCGTAGATGGTGCGTCCTCCGGCCCACTGTGCGGCGCTGCAGTTCATGGAGAACGTGGCGCTCTGGGCGAAGAGGTCGGGGTTGGAGATGCGCAGGTCGATGAGCTCGCAGTAGTTCTGGTAGAGGCCGGCGCGCTCTGGCACGTTGAGGTAGTTCCACACCACGGGCTTGGGGTCGGTGTTGTTGCCGCCGTCGCTGTTCTTGGTGTTGGTGCCATCGCCGAGCTCGCCAAACTGCCAGATCATGTGGGCGCCGGGAGCGAGGAGCATCTGCGCTGCCACGCCGCCGAGGCGCTGCATCGACGGGCCGAGCTTGCCCTTGACGCCCTCCACGCCCCACTGGTCCTGCTTGTAGGCCATGCGCTGCTCGTCGTGGCTCTCGGCGTAGCTTACGGTCGAGCCCCAAGTGCGGCTGTCGTTGGGTGCGTAGAAGCGGTTACAGTTGCTGTCAGAGGCGTAGCCCATGGCAAACTGGCAGGAAGCGTCGTTGATGTTGGCCCAGTTGAGCGATCCGTTGGCGGCCATCTCGTTTTCCTCCTGAGCGCCGGCCAGGTTCTCGTTGATCGAGTAACCGGCGGGGTTGATGGATGTGATCACGTCGGTGAGCCTCTTCATGCGGGCCACGCGGCTGGAGTTGTACTTGTTGGTGTTGTAGTCAGAGGCGCTGCCGCCGTAGCTTTCGTTGTCGCCAAGGCCCTTGACGAGGTCGAAGCGGAAGCCGTCAACCTTATAGGCGGTCATCCAGTAGGTGATCACGTCGGTCCACTGCTGCTGCACGAGCATGTTGTCCTGGTTCCAGTCATTGAGCACACTGTACGCGTGGGGCGCGCGCTCGTTGTAGAAGGGGTTGGAGCCGGCAGGGTACATCTGGTACCATGGGTGGAGGCCATCGCTCTGGTTGAACACCACGTCGAGAATAACGGCGATGCCGCGGCTGTGGCACTCGTCGATGAACGCGCGGTACTGGTCAGGCGTACCGTAGGCCTTGTCGGGAGCAAAGTAGAAGTTGGTGTTGTAACCCCACGAGTTGTTGCCGTTGAACTCCTGGATCGGCATAAGCTCGATGGCGTTGACACCAAGTTTCTGCAGGTAGTCGAGCTTGCCCATAGCCTTGGCCAGCGTGCCGTCGCCGTAGGCCTTGCCGTCGGTGCCGGTAAAGTCGCGGAGCAGAAGCTCGTACACGATCAGGTCTTGCTTGGGAGCACCGCGGAAGTCCTTGACGCGCCAGTTGTACTTGTCGCGGTTGCCCTTGTAGACGGCGAGCATGACGTTACCCTGCACCTCGTCCTTGGGATAGGGGATAAGGCCGGGGTATACGCCGTCGGAGAGCCACTTGTCGCTGTACGGGTCGAGCACCAGTCGAGCATAGGGGTCGCCCACCGACGCGCTGCCGTCCACGAGGTAATAGTACGGGTATTCCTTGTCGGGGTCGAGTCCCGATACGGTGGTCCAGAAATAGCGGATGCCGTCGACGTCAGTGTAGTTCATCACGTTCTGGGCCTTGGCCTTGTATCCGTCCCACGAGGGGATGAGCATGCAGTTGGTCTTGCCGGGGGCGGCCAGGCAGAAGGTGACGTCGCCGTTGGCAGCGGCCTTGGCGCCCATCGACGTGGTAGGCGAGCCGCCAGGGAAGGGCTTGGCCTGCGAGTCGCCGGGGTAGCAGATGGAGACGGACTGCTCCTCAGTGGTGCCGGCAGCGGTGGCCTTGCAGACCACGTCCATGGCGTCGCCTTGCTTGAAGGTGTAGCTCTTGGTGAGCGAGGCGGCGTTGTCGGCCGAGGCGAACAGGGTGCCTCCGGCGTACATCTCAATCTTGGCCGGCACGGTGGTGATGGCCGAGAAGGTGACGGTGGCCGTCTGGCTGGTGAGCACCAGCGGGGCGTCTGACGAGAAGCTGAGGGCGAAGCCGTCGGGGAGGACGTCGACGAAGATGTCGCCGCCGGTGGCCGTCTTGCCTTCGCGCGAGCAGTCGCCGTTGCGGAACACGAGGGCTATCTTCTCAACGTGCTCGTTGGGGTTAGTGATGCCGAAGTATGTGCGGATGTCGCCGATGTAGAGCTGGTACATGTTGGCGCTGATCTTCGACAGCTTGTACTTCGCGGCGTTATCACCCCAACTGCCGGGAGCGTAGGCCCATGAGCCACCGCTGAGGTTGGTGATCACGCCCACGTGCGCGTAGACGTCCTGGCCGGCGGGCAGGTCCATCAGGCCCTTGTTACCCTGGTTGGCAAAGTAAGTGATCGACACGTACTCGCTGCCCTCCTGCAGGGGGTCGGGCGAAGTGGTCACGATTGGCTGCGCCGCGAGCCAGCCCAAGCCAGCCACAATCGCAGCAAACAAAATTAAGATTTTCTTCATGGATATGAATGTTATGAGTAAATTATTCCTAGCAATTGACAACGCCCGCGAGCGCGTATTTGTTTTCAGCCCGTTTGTCTTAGGGTGCCACAAGCCCGGGCGGATAGGCCACTCGCCACAGGTACAGGGCATGGCCGGGCATCGACGTGCCGGCACTGCACCTGTCTTTGCGCTCCACGATTTCGGAGATGGCCTCGGGGGGCATCTTGCCGCGGCCCACGTCGACGAGCGTGCCGACGACGGCACGCACCATATTGCGCAAAAATCTGTCAGCCGTGATCTCAAAGTGCCACAGGCCGGGCGCCTCCTCGGTCCAGCGGGCCGAGCGCAGGTCGCAAATGTTGGTTTTGGTCTGGGTATGCAGCTTGGAGAACGATGTGAAATCACGCCGCCCGATCAGCAGCGCGGCGGCTTCGTTCATCTTCTCAAAATCAAGATGCGGCGGGGCCTGCCAGGCCAGTTGGTATAGGAATGGCGACTTGCCGACAGTACAATAATATCTGTACGCGCGCTCGACGGCGTCAAACCGCGCATGCGCGTCGTCTGGCACGGGCCAAATCTTCTCAATGGCTATCTGGCGCCCAACCATCGAATTGAGGCGGTAGACCAGATCGGGAGGCAGCGGAGCGGGAGCATCGAAGTGGGCCACCATCATGCGGGCGTTGACTCCGGCGTCGGTGCGCCCGGCGCCGGTCACGGCCACGGGCTGGCGCATCAGCGCGCCCAGAGCGTCCTCGATGGCGCTCTGCACGGTCGGCACCTGCGGCTGGCGCTGCCAGCCCAGGAATCCCTCGCCGCGATAGCTCAGCTGCATGAAGTGGCGCATGGTGTTAGATGTTTATTCCAGATTATTCGAGATTATTCCAGGTAAGTGTAGCCGAACAGACCCGAGCGGTATGTCGACAGGAAGTCACGGCCCTCCTCGGGGGTGATTTTGCCGGCCTTCATGCTCTTGGCCACCCAGGTCTCGACGTTGCGCACCAGTTTCTTGGGGTTGAACTGCACGTATTCGAGCACGTCGGCCACGGTCTCGCCCTCGATTATCTGGTCGATTTCGTAGCCGTCTTTGTCGACGCGCACGTGCACGGCGTTGGTGTCGCCGAACAGATTGTGCATGTCACCGAGTATCTCCTGGTAGGCTCCCACCAGGAACGCGCCCAGGTAGTAGGGCTCGCCCTGCTTGACCTCGTGCACGGGCAGAGCCGACGATATCTCGTTCTGTACGATGAAGTTGGCGATTTTGCCATCGGAGTCGCAGGTCATGTCCTGCAGGGTGCACGTCTTGGTGGGTTTCTCGTCGAGCCGGCTTATTGGCATAATCGGGAACAGTTGGTCGACCGACCACGAGTCGGGCAGCGACTGGAAGAGCGAGAAGTTGCAGAAGTACTTGTCGGGAATCATCTTGGCAATCTTGCGCAGTTCCTCGGGGGCATGCTTCATCGTGGCTGCCAGTTCTCCCACTTCGCGGGCGATGCTCCAGAACAGTTTCTCGATCTGCACGCGGGTGCCGAGCGTGAGCATGCCCAGCGAGAAGAGGTCGAGGGCCTCCTCGCGGATTTGCAGGGCGTCGTGCCAACTCTCGAACATGCGCTGCTGGCTCAGGTTGTCCCATATCTCGTAGAGCTCCTTGGCCAGTTCGTGTGCGTCGGCGGGGAGTTCTTCGTTGTCCTCCCAGATGGGGAGCGACGTGGTCTCCAGCACCTCGAATATCAGGATTGAATGATGGGCCGTCAGGGCGCGTCCGCTCTCGTTGATGATATTGGGGTGGCTGAGGCCGTTTTTCTCGCACACGTCGACAAGGGCGAACACCACGTCGTTGGCGTACTCCTGTATCGAATAGTTCATCGAGCTCTCGCTCGAGCTCGACCGGGTGCCGTCATAGTCGACGCCCAGGCCGCCGCCAACGTCGACAAACTCGATGTTGAAGCCGAGCTTCGACAGCTGCGCGTAGAATTGCGACACTTCGCGCAGAGCGTTCTTTATCAGCCTGATCTTGGTGATTTGGCTGCCGATGTGGAAGTGGATCAGGCGCAGGCAGTCCTCCATCTTCTGCTCGCGCAGGAAGTCAATGGCCTGCTGCAGTTCCGACGAGTTGAGGCCGAACTTCGACTGGTCGCCGCCCGATTCAGCCCACTTGCCCGAGCCCGAACTCGACAGCTTGATGCGGATGCCGATGTTTGGGCGGATCTGCAATTTACGCGATATTTCGGCGATGAGCTGCAGTTCGTTGAGTTTTTCAACCACTAAGAATATGCGGCGCCCCATCTTCTGGGCCAGCAGAGCCAGTTCGATGTAGGCGGCATCTTTGTATCCGTTGCAGATGATGAGCGAGCTCTCGTTGATGTTGGTGGCGAGTACGGCGTGGAGCTCGGGCTTTGAGCCTGCCTCCAAGCCGATGTTGTACTTCTTGCCGTGGGCCACAATCTCCTCCACCACCTGGCGCATCTGGTTGACCTTGATGGGGTAGATGAGGTAATTCTTGGCCTTGTAGTCGTACTGCTTGCCGGCCTTGGCAAAGCACTTCGAAATCTTCTCGATGCGGTTGTCGAGGATGTCGGGAAAGCGCAGGAGCACCGGGGCCGAGATGTCGCGCAGCTGCAGCTCATCCATCACGTCCTTGAGGTCGATGGGCGCGCCCCCCTCGCAGGGGGTCACGGCCACATGGCCCTTGTCGTTGATGGCGAAGTACTTGCGTCCCCAGCCTATGATGTTGTAAAGCTCGGCGCTGTCTTCAACGCGCCATTTTCTTACTGGCATTGGCTAAACCTTTAAACTTTAAAACTTTAAACCTTTAAACCTCAAATTTCTCGGCGCGAAATTTGAATTAATATCCCGTGTAGGTGCCGGGGCGCAGGGCATGGAGCTCGGCACGCACCTCGGGGCTGACGGTCAGGCCCTCGATGAAATCGTAGATGCTCTGCTCGGTCACGGCCGCGTTGGTGCGGGTCAGGGCCTTGAGGGTCTCGTAGGGATTGGGGTAGCCCTCGCGGCGCAGGATGGTCTGGATGCCCTCGGCCACCACGCTCCACATGCGGTCGAGGTCGGCGTCGATGGCCTCGCGGTGCAGCAGCAGCTTGTCCAGTCCCTTGACGGTGCTGGCGAAGGCGATCATGCCGTGGGCCAGGGGTACGCCCACGTTGCGGATCACGGTCGAGTCGGTGAGGTCGCGCTGCAGGCGGCTGACGGGCAGTTTCTGGGCCAGGTGGGCCAGGATGGCGTTGGCGATGCCGAGGTTGCCCTCGCTGTTTTCGTAGTCGATGGGATTGACCTTGTGGGGCATGGCCGACGAACCGACCTCACCCTGGCTCTGATAGACATCTCCGAGCCCACGAGAGAGGCAGGAATCTCGTATGCCGTCGTCTGCTT
>CAMWUM010000112.1 GCA_947177435.1 uncultured Muribaculaceae bacterium | reverse complement strand
GTCTTGTGGGTCAGGGCGAGGAAGAATGGCAAGCCATAGGGCGATGGAGTGGTGAACGTCTGCATTTTTGGACCGACATGGCCTTAAATCTGTCGTGCGAGGAGTACTTGCGGGCATACACCCAATCAATGGACTCCCTCGACATCACCATCACTTACCCCACGGATTTTGAGCGTTACGCCTCACCTGACGAGCTCACCTTTCCCATAGAAAAGCACAAGTTCGTCCCCGGCATCATAAAGTAAAGCAATGACTTTTTAATTTGAGGGCATGCCAAACCAGGCATGCCCTCTTTTGTCGCCTGCAACCGTGAAAAGTGCAACGATTTCCATCGATTCGCTTGAAAAAGCGCAACGAAAACTGATTATTCGGCCGAAAAAGTGCGACAATGTTTGATTATTCGGCTGAAAAAGTGTATTTTTGCAGAACAAAACGCTGAAGACCATGCTAAAAAGAAAGATTGAGTCATATTTATATGAGTGGAAACAGACTGCCAACCGAAAGCCACTGGTGATAAAGGGTATTCGCCAATGTGGAAAGACATATAGCGCGCGCAAATTTGCAGATGAGAACTATGAAAGCGTCGTGTATATGAATTTCATACTCGAACCTGACAAGAAGTCTGCTTTTACTGGCAATCTGGACGTAGACACCATCATCCTCAGCCTCTCGGCTCTTATGCCTGGCAGCCGATTCATCGAAGGGAAAACGTGTATCATTCTCGACGAAATCCAGGAATGCAAGGAGGCGCGGACCGCACTAAAGTCTTTTCAGAATGACGGTCGGTTTGATGTAATCGCCACAGGTTCTCTCTTAGGCGTGAAAGGCTATGGCAAAAGCAAAAAAGAGAATCAGGCAAACGCGGGCATGGATTCCGTACCGGTGGGATACGAGACGGTGATTGAGATGCACCCATTGGACTTTGAGGAATTTCTGTGGGCAAACGGAATTAACGCACAAGTGATCGATACCGTAAAGTCTTGCTTTGACAGCGAAACGGCGGTGCCTGACGGTATCCACAAGGCAATGATGGATTTGATGTACAGGTATGTTATTGTCGGCGGCCTGCCCGAGGTGGTGAACTGTTTTCTCGAAACAAAGAATATCGATTTGATTTATAAGACCCAACACACACTTTTGGCTGAGTACGAAGAGGATATGGTCAAGTATGCCGACGATGCCGATAAACCTCACATTCGCGAGTGCTTTGAGTCGATACCCAAACAACTGGCCAAAGAAAACAAGAAATTCCAATATTCTGTGGTCAAGAAGGGTGGCAGAGCCTCCCAATATAAAGGCAGCCTCCAATGGCTGGAGGACGCGGGAATAACTGAAAGGTGCTACAACACCACAATCACTGAACTCCCGCTGAGCGGCAATGCCATCGAAGATTGCTTCAAGGTCTACACAACGGATATCGGCATCCTTATGGGAATGCTCGATTATGGCGCCCAAGCGGATATATTAAAAGGCAATCTACTGGGATACAAAGGTGCTATCTTTGAGTGCCTTATGGCGGATTTCCTGTGCAAGTCCGGCCAAAAGCTGTATTATTTTCATAAGGACAGCGGTCTTGAGATTGATTTCTTGGTTAGGTTTAAAGGCCAGTGCGTACCACTTGAAGTCAAGGCAAAGACAGGCAAGACAAAAAGCCTGAATACAGTACTGAAAAACAAAGACGTATACCATGTAGACAACGCCATCAAATTAGGCCAATACAATGTGGGCAGAGACGGTGATGTACTGACAATCCCTCTGTATATGGGCTTTCTCATCAGTGATAAACTCCCCGACATAATCATTCCCGACATCGATTTAACCATGCTTTCAAACTAAAAAGCGGGGGAATTTTTGGTGGATTGGCGGGAAATGGCTATTTTTGCGCTTACGCAATCTATACCGCAAAAAAATGAAATCTCCCGATATGAAAAAACTGCTTTTGCTCTTTGCCATCGCGGCGCTGGCGCTCCCCTGCGCGGCACGCGACAAGGCACGCGGCTCGCAAGTGGCCGGCGTGGCGTTCTACAACCTCGAAAACCTCTTCGACACCATCCCTAACAATCCCCTGGGCCGCGACGCGGAGTTCACCCCCAACGGCGAGCGCCAATGGGACGGCCGCAAGTACTGGAGCAAAATCCACAACTTGGCCTATGCCATCTCGCACATGACCTCCCCCACCACGCCTTACGGCCCGGCCATCATCGGCGTGTCGGAAATCGAGAACCGCTCGGTGCTCGACGACCTGGTGGCCGACCCGCAAATCGCGGCCTGGAACCTGCAGGTGGTGCACCACGACTCGCCTGACCGCCGCGGCGTGGACGTTGGCTGCCTCTACAATCCCAAATACTTCCAGCTCATCAACGTCACCAACCATACGGCCACGGCCATCCCCTACCCGACCCGCGACCAGATGTGCGTCTACGGCAGCCTCATGGGTCAGCCCCTGGCCGTGATCGTCAACCACTGGCCTTCGCGTCTGGGCGGCCAGGAGCAGTCGTCGCCCAACCGCGAGGCCGCCGCGGCTCTGAGCCTGGCCATCGCTGACTCCGTGTGGGCCATCCACCCCGAGGCCGGCGTGATCATCATGGGCGACCTCAACGACGACCCGCACGACAAGTCGTGCGCCAAGGTGCTGGGCGCCAAGAAGAAGGCTAAGGGCGTGGGCCCCCACCAGTTCTTCAATCCCTGGTGGAAGAAGCTCGACGACGGCATCGGCACGCTCGCCTACAAGAGCTCGTGGAACCTCTTCGACCAGATCATCGTGTCGGGCAACCTGGTCAACGTCGACGACGACGCCCAATGGCAGTTCATGCGCGCCGACGTGCTCAACTGGGAATTTCTGCGCGACACCGACGGCAACCGCCAGGGCTATCCCCTGCGCACGTTCAGCGCCGGTGCCTACCTCAACGGATACAGCGACCACTTCCCCACCGAAATATTCCTGACGCGCAAAGTTTACTAAATTTTTCGCCCCCGGGCGATATATTTGCGTCTCTCGATTGTCTTTATTACTAAAACCCGAATTATGAAAGTATTCAAGACCCTGTTATTCGCAGGCATGGCCGCGCTCGCTTTTGGCGCCGCCTCTTGCGACAAAGAGAAAAAAGCCAACAACACAAACGAGTCGGAGTCGGTATGCACTCTCGATTCTATAATGGACGTGGCAGCCAAGGGCGAAGTGGCTCAGCTCAATTGCGACTCGGTGCTCACGACTGACACCAAGGTGGAGACCACCACCGTCATTTGCTTCGTCGCCGAGGACGCTCCCGCATGCGCCCCCCTGCAAGAGCCGATGGCCAGGCTCGCCGCCGACAATGAAGGCAAGGTGGCCGTCATCGCTGTCGACGTGACCGCCTGCCCCAAAACGGCCGCCAGCTTCGGCCTCGACGAGGAGACGCCCCTAGTGCCCTGCGTCGTAATCCTCAACCCCGACGGCGAGATGCAGACCTACCCCGACCTCGGCAGCTTCATCACCCCCGCCCTGGAAAAGAAATCAGCCGAGGAACAGGCCGATGGCATCTACGCCACTCTACTTAAATATGCCGGCATCAACGAATAAATGTTAAACCATAATATCTTACGCGTATGAAACACATCAAATTCCTATCCCTGGCCATCATCTTCGTGATGGCATTCGCCGCCTGCGCACCCGCCCAGGCCGACCAAGCAAACAAGACCGAGCAGGCCGAACCGACAGAGCAGACAGCCAAGCAGGCCGACCGTGTGCTTAAGCCCACGAGCGACACCCAGCTGCGCCCCGACATGAAGCCTGACCAAGTGACCGTCATCGACTTCAACGCCACATGGTGCGGTCCCTGCAAGTTCTTCGCGCCCATCTTCCACAAGGCCTCCAACAAGTTCAACAACGCCAAGTTCTACTCCGTCGACACCGACGAGTACGGCCAGACCGCCTCGGCGTTCGGCATCCAGGCCATCCCCACCATCGTCATCATCAGCCCCAGCGGCAAGACCCAGACCATCGTGGGCATCGGCGACGAACTCACCGCAGGCATCTCCGAAGACGCCACCGACGAGCAGTTCGAGCAGGCCGTCTACGACAACTTCTGCAAACTCATCATGAAGGCCATTGCCAACAAGTAAGCTGGAAGAGACACTTAAGGAAAAGACGGCCAAGGGGCTGGTGTGGGGCGGCTTGAGCAATGGGGCTCAGCAGCTGCTCAACCTCGTCATTGGCATTTTTCTGGCACGCATGCTCACCGACGCCGAGTACGGCATGGTGGGCGTGCTTACTATTTTCTCCCTGATAGCCAGTTCGCTGCAAGAGAGCGGATTCACCCAGGCGCTGACCAACCTCAAGCGTGCCACCGATCGGGATTTCAATGCCGTGTTTTGGTTCAACGTGTTAACCAGCATTGGCATATACGCCATTCTCTTTTTCTGTGCTCCACTTATCGCCGAGTTTTACCACCAGCCGGACCTTACGGCACTGGCGCGATACCTGTTCCTGTCGTTCGTCATATCGAGCTTTGGCATTGCCCATAGCGCTTACCTATTCAGAAACCTGATGGTTAAGCAGCGTGCCATATCCGTGCTCATCGCCCAGGCTCTTTCGGGCGTAGTGGGCGTAACACTGGTGTACTGCGGCTATTCTTATTGGGGTCTGGCCACGCAGACGCTCGTGTACTGCTCCACGACGATGGTGTGCTTCTGGTGCTTCTCGCGATGGAGGCCGACATTCCACATCGACTTCGGGCCGATACGCGGGATGTTCGGGTTTAGCAGCAAGGTGCTTATTACCAACATATTTCAGCACATCAACAACAACTTTTTCTCGGTCATCCTCGGCCGCTTCTACACCGATGCTATCGTCGGCCAGTATGTGCAGGCCAACAAGTGGTGCTCGATGGGGCATTCGATGGTCAACGGCATGATCATCGGCGTAGCGCAGCCCGTGATGACCCGCGTGACCGACGACATCGAGCGGCAGCGGCGAGTGTTCCGCAAACTCCTACAGTTCACAGCATTTATTTCATTCCCCGTGATGCTCGGCCTGGCCGTCGTGGCCGAGCCATTAATCACCGTAACCATCACCGACCGCTGGCTCGAGAGCGCGCGCATCATGCAGGTGCTGTGCGTGTGGGGCGCGTTCGTGCCCATCCAAAGCGTTTATACACAGATGCTTCTGAGCCGCGGCATGTCGCGGCAGTACATGACCGGCATCATCCTTATCGGACTGCTGCAAGTGGGCGTGGCGCTTGCTATGCTGCGCTGGGGACTCTTCGCCATGTTCATTGCCTACGTCGTGGTAAACATCTGCTGGCTGGGATATTGGCAGAGGTACGCATGGCGCGAACTACGCCTACGCCTCAGACAGGCAATGGCCGACATCTTCCCGCTTTTCATCCTGACGGCAGCCGTAATGTCAATTACCTGGCTGACCACTCAGTCAATCGCCAACGACTGGCTACTGCTCGGTGCCCGCGTAGCCCTCGGCGCCACCCTATACGCCGGCGCCGCCCGCATCTTCTACCCCTCAATCTTCGCCGAGTCAGTTGCCTACATCAAAACCAAACTCCTTCGCGTCAATAAATCTTGAAAATAATAGAAAGGCGGAGTCTTTTTGACTTTATTTGAAAAATTATTGTTATCTTTGCAGGGAAATAGTGTGATAATGGATAATTCAGGTAAGGTAGAAATACGAGTAAGTGGCCGCGTTGGCAACGAGCCTTTATCACCCGAAAACTTTGATATTCGGGAGATTAAGGAGTTGTTTGATGTAGTCGAGACTTTGTTATACCCGACTGCGAAAGCAGTACGTGCCCCGATTTCATTTTCGATGGAAGAGGGGTCTGTCAGAAATATCTTTAGAACCACAGTCCAAAGCGCGGCTACATTCTTAACTATTGTTGCCTTAGTACAGCAAAGCAATTCACTTGATGTGCTTGAGCTGCCCGCGGCAAGAGCCCTACAGGAAGTGCAAAAATCTGCCATACGTACAGGCTTTACATACGAATTCAGCGCTCCCGACAAAGAAATTCCAGCTTTAACAATCTCTAAGGATACATCGTTTCATATAAATGATAATCTTTGGGCTGATGCGGAATTTTATTTTTACGGAATGCTTATCAACGCCGGAGGCAAAGATAAAACGAATATCCACCTACAGACCAAAGACAATGGCGTAATTATTCTTGCCACTGAAAGGGAGTACTTGCAAGACCAAAAAGACAATGTTCTTTATAAACAGTTTATGGTTCGTACCACGGGTAAGCAAAATATTTCTTCAGGAGCAATTGACATGTCAAGTTTGCAATTGTTGGAGATGACGCCTTACGACCCGACTTATCAAGAACAATATCTTGCCAAATTGATTAAACGGGCATCTCCCAAATGGGCAGATA
>CAMWUM010000111.1 GCA_947177435.1 uncultured Muribaculaceae bacterium | reverse complement strand
TCTGATGCAGGTCTGACATGATGGGACCTTGACTGTCTGCATCCTTGATGTAGGCGTTGAGCTGGTAGCAGGGGTAATAGTCTGACAGGCCTGTCTCTAACACAAACGGACGCGGCTCAGCGAGCACGCCGGGGGTCATCTCGGCGGCGGCTATGAGCATGCGGTGCACCTGACGCCACGGCACATCGTATCCGATGGTGACGGTGGTGTGGATGATGAGGCCAAACTGCCGAGCCGAAGCACTGTAGTTGACCGTGTGCGAAGACATTATGAACGAGTTGGGAATCGTAACCACTTCGTTCTTAGGGGTGCGCAGGCGAGTGACGAACGGCGTCTTTTCTATCACATTGCCCACGGTGTCGTCGAGCTTGATGCGGTCGCCCAGTTTGAACGGTCGCATGTAAGTGATTACCAGTCCGGCAATTATGTTGCCTATGACGGTGCTCGAACCCAACGACACGATCAGGCCCACAAACACTGAGATGCCCTGGAAGATGCCCGAGCTTGACCCCGGCAAGTAGGGGTAAATCATTGCTATCATAAAGGCATAGAGCAAGAACCGAATGATGTTGAACGACGGCTGGGCCCAGTCGGGGTAGAAGCCGGTAATCTTGAGCTTTTCGTTCTCGATTTCATTGGCGATGTACTTAATGCCCTTGATCAGGTATTTGATGCACAGCCAGATGACGATGATGATAAAGAAATTGGGGATGTAGTCGACAATGGCCTTGAGCACCATCTTGATCGGTTCGAGGATGTAACCGAAAATTTGCATGGCCAACTTCTCGGTCTGCGGGAAGATGGCGAAGATGATGGGCACGCTGACGGTGAGCTGCACCAGCAGCACGAGCCAGCGGAGGATATTGCTGAAAAACACCAGGATGCGTCCCAGCTGGCGCTTGTTTAGCAGTTCGTAATCACGTATGACAACGGGATTGATACGCTTGTTGGTAAACCGCATTATCCTACGCTTAAGTCGGCGGTAGAGATAGTTAGTAAAGAGAATAAGGAGATACTGCACCACTATCACCAGCAGACAGAGGCCCGCACGCTTGAAGAACCCGCTCCAGGTGTGGCGCCCGCGCAGGTCGTCCATCTTTTCACGCATCACGGGGAGGTATTTCTCCACCAGGTCGTGCCGGTTGCCGTCGAGCCACAGCGCGTCGATATCAGAGATAGTGACTATGACCATGTCGCCGCACACGATGTCAGTACTTCCCTCGCCTGCGATGCAGTGTATGCTGTCGCCACGCATGCCTCGGTCTTTGCCGCATTTCAGCATTGCCCGGCTGGCGCTTGCGGCGCGCTCGGTGGCGGAGACTCCGCCATAGTCGGCATAAATGCAGAACAGCGTGTCACCCTCCACCACCACAGGCGAGCCGGGGGTAAAGGCGCGCAGCGAATCAATGAGCGACCTATCGTTATTGGCCAACGCGCTGTCAATCCGCGCATTTGCCAATTGCCGCACGTGTGCCTCCAACTCGACGATGCGCAGCGAGTCGCGCAGCCTCCTCTCGGCCACAGCGTCGCTTTGCGCCTCTGCGGAGTCAGCCTTGTCACTAAACACAGTATTAATCAAATCTCCCGCGCGCTGCATCAACTGTGCCTGAGCCTGTACGCCCCAGACAAATGACAAACAGCAAGCGACAACAAATATCGTGATCCTTTTCATGGCAGTTCTTTTTCAACACGCGCAAAGTTAGCAGATTTACCCCACATTTCCAAATTTATCATTGTTGTAACCAAAATCAAAATCGATATTAATATATTGCCAATTTATTTTGTATCTTTGCGGACAAAAGAATTTTAATCAGATAGGATATGAAAGACTTCAAACCTAAGGCGTGGATCCTGCCACAGCCGGTGCTGATAATCGGCACGTATGATGCCGACGGCACGCCCAATGCCATGAACGCCGCCTGGGGCGGACAGTGGGACATGACCGAGATCGTGATTTCGCTCGGTTCCCACGCCACCACCGACAACATCAACCGCACCGGCGAATTCACCGTGTCGTTCGCCACGGCACAGACCACTACCGCCGCTGACTACGTAGGCATCGTCAGCGGACGCAAGCAGCCCGACAAGGTGGCCAAGGCCGGACTGCACGCCGTCAAGTCAGCCCACGTCGACGCCCCTGTGTTCACAGACTTCCCCATGACGCTCGAATGCCGCGTCAAGGAGAAAATCGGCGAGTCCGAGACCGGATGCTATCTGATCGGCGAGATTGTCAACATCGTATGCGACGAGGCCTACCTGGCCGAGGACGGCAAGCCAGACGTCGAGAAGATGCGCCTGATCACCTTCGACCCCGTCCACAACGGCTACATCTCCCTTGGCGCCCGCGTTGGCAATGCCTTCCACGACGGCCTGGCACTGAAATAAGCATAAAAGAAGCACGGACTTACATCCGTGCTTCTTTTTGCGCTAAAAATGGGCGGATATCGTCTATCTATTGGGGTATTTCTTTGGTGAGTGGATTATTTTTCGTAATTTTGCGTCATATTGATCAATATTGTATTTATTACATGAAAAAACTACTGTTTCTTACCTTCTTCCTAATGGCGGGGCTAGCTGCGTTGGCCCTTGACCAGATCACTAACATCCCGACGCCTTACATCAACACCAACGGCGTGTCGATCTCAAGCAAAGAGAACTATGTGCCCGGCACCGTGACCGTAGTATCAGAAAACGCCGATGAGGCCATCACTGACGTATCAATGGGCATCCGCGGACGCGGCAACTCCACCTGGGGCATGGCCAAGAAGCCATACCGCATCAAATTCGACAAAAAAATCAACTTCATGGGCCAGAATGCCAAAGCCAAGAGCTGGGTCCTTCTCGCCAACTATGCCGACAAGACGCTGATGCGCAACGGCGTGGCCTTCGAAATCAGTCGCTTTCTCGACTTGGAGTTCAGCCCCTCGGCTGTGTTTGTCGACGTTGTCCTCAACGGTCAGTACATCGGCAACTACATGATTTCTGACCAGATGCAGGTTGGCAAAGGCCGCGTAGACATCGACGAGATGGACGAAACCAATATCTCGGGCGAGGAGCTCACCGGCGGCTACTTCATGGAAATCGACGGCTTCGGTAGCTCAGAGCCCGTGCACTTCTACACAAAACACAACCTGCTCATCACCCTCAAGTCGCCCGACGAGGAACTCGTGCAGCAGGTGCAGATTGACTACATCAAGAACTTCGTAAACACATTCGAAGACAAGCTT
The DNA here is from genome assembly GCA_947177435.1 of uncultured Muribaculaceae bacterium. GTDB lineage: Bacteria > Bacteroidota > Bacteroidia > Bacteroidales > Muribaculaceae > CAG-873. Next base: position 3,211 of record CAMWUM010000111.1, on the reverse strand, counting down.
TTTGCCGAGAACTTCACCGACCCCGAACTCGGCTACCGCTCGATGGTCGACGAGCATTCGCTCATCAACTGGTACATCGCCTGCGAGCTCACCGGCAACAGCGACTCGTTCTGGAGCACCTATATATATAAGAAGCGCAACGACAACCACCTCTATTTCGGCCCCCTCTGGGACTTCGACATCGCATTCAACAACGACAACCGTATCTCAAACGCCCCCAACCGACTGATGCGCGACGCCGGCCACGGCTACAAGCAATGGATCAGCCGCCTGTGGCAAGACCCGTGGTTCCGACAGGCCGTATGGCAACGCTGGAATGAACTCACCAAGGCCGGCATCCAGGAGCACCTCGTAAATTACATTGACCAGACCGCCGAGGCCATTGACCAGTCGCAGGCTAAGAACTTCCAGAAGTGGCCGGTGCTCAACCAGCGCGTATACGATGAAGTTTACCTGTTCAACACTTACAAGGAGGGCGTCGACTACCTGCGCTCTTACGTCATCGACCGCGTGGCCTTCCTCACCCAAAGTTTCAAGGCATCTGGCGTGGTTTCGTGCATCAACAACATCACCGACGGCGCTGAATACTACATGCAGCATTACAACAGCCTGTATGCTACGCCCGAACCCACTAACTTCTACATCGAAAACCCCGATCCTGACCGCCAGAAATTGACATTCGTATCGGCCGGCGACGGCATCTGGAACATCCGCACTTACGACGGCCGACTGGTGGCCAGCAAGGACGGCGATAAATACTGCACATACGTTACCGACGGCACTGACAAACACGCCCAGTACACGGTTGAGGCTTCGCAGTATGACGGATACGCTAAAATCAAGAACCTGCAGACCAACCAATACCTCGGCATCGAGAACCAGGCCCACATGAGCCGCATCTCCACCAATAAGGACGGCACACATACCAACCACGCCTGGAAGATTCTGCCCGCCGGCGTATCAACCAAGGCCCTCGAAGACCAGATTGCAAAGGCTGAAGAAGCCCTGGCTGGCGCCCACGCCGGCACCCAACTCGGTGACTACCCGCAGGAGGCCATCGATGCCCTGACCCAGGCGATCGCCGAGGCCAACAAGGCCCTGTCGTCAGACGATGCAGATGAAATCGACGCAGCCACCGACGCCTTGGCCGAGGCGCTTGCCGCATTCCTCGAGAGCCGCATCCTCTCCAACGAGAGCATCACCGTCGAGGAAGACACATTCGTCGACGACCCCCAGGCGCTTGAATTCGGCGCATCGTACGACATCGTCGGCGACGAGACCCTGCTCGTGTTTGAGAACATCAAGCCTCTCGACGTCCTGGCCCATTCGGCCCAACTCTCCGTCGAGGGCAAGCCTATGGTCGTAGACCAGAACACACGCATCAGCATCTACAAGCAGGGTACCGCCCTGATGGCCCACACGCCCGAGTACTCAGCCCTTACCGCTTACTCCGCCCCTGCATTCGCCGGCGAGAGCAGCGTCTGCCTCCCGGAGTTCTACTACTCCGACGCCTCGAGCACCTACGTGACCGAGGCCAACAAACGCCCCCTGCCCCTCAACGGCAACATCCAGTCGTTCGTGCTCAAGCGCGGCTACATGGCTACCCTCGCCACCGAGCCCGACGGCATGGGCTACAGCCAAATCTTCATCGCCGACAAGGGCGACGTGGAGGTTTCCGAGCTTCCCGCCGAGTTTGACGGCAAGGTAATGTTCGTAAGGGTGCTCCCCTGGCAGTGGACTTCAAAGAAAGGCTGGGTCGGCGGCAACAGCAACGAGAACAACCCCGAGGGATTCATCGAAGACCAGGTCGACGTCACCAACAGCACCTGGGTGTACACCTGGGGCCCCAACGCTGACTGGGCTCGCCGCCCCGTTAACCGAGGCACCGCATGGCGCAACCAGGAGTTCGTGCCCCAGAAGTGGGGTTACGGCGGCGACGGCGACTGGCGCACCATCTTCAACCAGTCCGGCTCCAACCACCTGCTCGGCTACAACGAGCCTGACCACAGCGAGCAGGCCAACGTAGGCGTTGACAAAGCCATCACCGAGTGGCCTCTCTTCCAGCAGACCGGCATGAGGCTCGGCACCCCCTCCACCACCGACTTCTGGTGGCTCTACGACTTCCTCGATAAGGCTCTGAAAAAGGGCTACCGCGTCGACTTCGCAGCCATCCACGCATACTGGGGCGGCAACGGCGGCGCCGTAGTGGTCAACAGCATCACCGACTGGGCCATCAAGCTCCGCGAGATACATGAGCGCACCGGCTTGCCCATCTGGATCACCGAGTGGAACAACGGCGCCAACTGGACCCACGAGTCTTGGCCATCGACCGAGGCCGGCCAGCAGGAGAAGCAGCGTCAGTTTATCGTCGACATCCTCGCCCTCTTTGACGAGATGGATTATATGGAACGCTACTCAATCTACAACTGGGTAGAGAACAAACGCTCGATGTTCCACGGCAACCTCAACCTCACCCCCGCAGGCCACGCCTACGCCGACTTCAACGCCGACTTCGCCTACCAGACGCCCGAGAAGCAGCCCGACGAGCCCGACGGCATCACCGACGCCACCAGCGGCACTCTGGTCTACGACCCCGCCTGCGCCATCGTCAAGACCGACGCCCCGGCTGTAATCGAAGTTTACTCTACCGACGGCCGCCTCGTGGCCCGTTCCGCCTACCCCACCCACGTGTCCGTTGCCTCCCTCCCGGCAGGCATCTATGTGGCCCGCGCCGGCTCGCAAGCCATCAAGTTCGCAAAATAAACCCCACACCCATACGAAAAAAAATGGACGCCGAGGCGTCCATTTTTTTTCGTTGTTACTTCCTTTCCTTCTTCTTTTCGAGCTGACGGTCGAGAGCCTCGATGGCGAGGTCCACGGCCTCCTCGAAAGTATCGGCCACCTTGGTGGCCACGAGTTCCTCGTGAGTGGGGATGTTGACCTTGAGCACGGCTTCCTTGTTCATTGCGGTCTCAGGCTTAACCACCTTAAGAGTCACGTCAACGACGGAGATGGCGGTGTTGTGGCGAGCCAGACGCTCGGCCTTCTTAGCGATGAAGGCTTCCAGGCGTTCGCTGGCGTCGAAATGGATGGCTTGGATTCTAACTTCCATGGTGACCTCCTTTTTTTAGGGCGCGGGGATGCGCGAGTTCGTAATTTTGTTTAAGTTCGCTCAGAGATATATGGGTGTATATTTGAGTCGTTTCCAGAG
>CAMWUM010000110.1 GCA_947177435.1 uncultured Muribaculaceae bacterium | reverse complement strand
GGCGAGTACAGGCCGCACAATGTGGCCGAAGTAGCCGAGGGGCTTCGCATCGAGCATTCCCGCTTTGGCACCGGCACAATCATCGACATCGACACCTCGCAGCCCGACGCAAAGATCCGCGTTAAGTTCGACAACGTGGAGGTCAAAACGCTGTTGCTGAAGTTCGCTAAATTTAAAATCATCTAAGCCTATGCGCGTCAACGAATTGCCAACACCCGTATATATCGTCTACGAGGACAAGCTTCGCCGCAACCTCGACCTCATCGCCGATGTGCAGCGCCGCTCAGGAGCGAAGATCATCATGGCGTTCAAAGCCAACGCCCTGTGGCGCACGTTCCCCATCTTCAAGGAGTACGGCGTAGGCTTCACCGCCAGTTCGCTCAACGAGTTGCGCTTGGGCCGCGAGTACCTTAGCGACGATGCCCACAGTTATTGTCCGGCTTATACCGATGCCACCATCGGTGAGTATATGCGCCTCAGCACGCACCTGACGTTCAACTCGCTGCACCAGTGGGAGCGATTCGCCCACCTCTGGCACTCCGGGGCAGACTCCCTACCCTCGCCTGGCCTGCGCGTCAATCCCAAATGCTCTGTCATAGAGACTGACATTTACAATCCGGCTCTGCCCGGCTCGCGCTTCGGCGTGTCGGCCGAGGACATTGGCGACCGCCTGCCCGACGGCATCGAGGGACTGCATTTCCACGCGCTGTGCGAGTCGTCATCTTATGACCTCGAACGCGTGCTTGCCGCCTTTGAGGCCCAGTTCGGCCACTTTCTACCGCAGGTGAAGTGGGTCAACATGGGCGGTGGACACCTTATGACCCGTGAAGGCTACGACATCGAACACCTCATCGGGCTGCTCCGAGGCTTCCGCGAGCGCTATCCGTGGCTTGAAGTAATACTTGAGCCTGGCAGCGCATTCTGTTGGAGAACAGGAGATTTGCATACCTCTGTTGTTGACGTTATGGAGAACGACGGCATACGCACCGCCATCATCGACGCTTCATTTGCCTGCCACATGCCCGACACGCTCGAGATGCCGTATCAGCCCATTATTACCGAAGCCGTCGACGCGTCCGCCCATGGTGCCATCCCCTACCGCCTGGGCGGCAATTCGTGCCTGAGCGGCGACTTCGTTGGCGACTGGCACTTTGACCACGCGCTGAAAGCCGGCGACCGCCTGACGCTCGAGGATATGAACCACTATACAACAGTTAAGACCACGATGTTCAACGGCTTGCAGCATCCCGACATTGCCATCTGCCACTCCGACGGCACGTGCGAATACCTGCGCCGTTTCACCTACGACGACTATAAATCGAGGATGTCATGAAGTTTTCTGTAATTATACCCGTCTACAATCGCATCGACGAGGTGCGCGACCTGCTGCAAAGCCTTAGCGAGCAGTCTTGCAAGGACTTTGAGGTCGTAATCGTGGAGGACGGATCGACCGACCGCTGCGACGAGGTTTGCCGCGAGTACGCCGACCGCGTCGATGTTAAGTATTATTACAAAGAAAACGAGGGCCGCTCCATCGCCCGCAACTACGGTTTGGAGCATGCCTCGGGTGACTACTTCATATTCTTTGACTCCGATTGCGTAATCCCTTCCGACTATTTCGAAGTATTATCCAGGAAATTGCAGGATAACTATTTGGATTGCTTCGGAGGTCCAGACGCCGCCCACGACTCGTTCACCCCAACGCAAAAGGCCATCAATTACGCCATGACGTCGTTCCTCACCACCGGCGGCATCCGTGGCGGCAAAGTCAAGCTTGAAAAGTTCGTGCCCCGCACGTTCAACATGGGCTTCTCACGTGCCGTATACGACAAGGTCGGCGGATTCCGCGAGATGTTCTCCGAGGATATCGACATGAGCACCCGCATACGCCACGCCGATTTCAGCATCGGCCTGGTGCGTGAGGCAAAGGTGTGGCACAAGCGCAGGGTCGACTTCCGCAAATTTTTCCGCCAGGTGTATGTGTTTGGCATGTCGAGAATTACGCTAAAATTACTCTATCCCGACTCGCTCAAGCTCGTGCACATACTGCCGGCCGCCTTCGTCATTGGCTGCCTTGTGCTGATAGTGCTTGGCATCTGCGTTTCTTGGTGGTTCTTCATGCCAATTGTCGCCTATTTCACAGCCATCTTCATCGGTGCGTGGATAAGTACGAAATCTTTTAAAATCGCCTGCCTGGCCGTGCCGGCCAGCGCCATCCAACTCACCGGCTACGGCTTGGGCTTCATCAAGTCATTCACGCAGAAGATACTTCTGCGCAAGGGCCGCGACATTAACGAGGAAATAAACATCAGAAAGGGCAAAAATGAAAAGCTTTGACCACGATTCACCCGTTCCCCCACGCATGCTCCGCGACATGGACGCTATGGAGAAGCCTCGCGAAAAGGCGATGCGTTACGGCCTCGACTCGCTGACTGACACCGAGTTGATGGCTATTATCTTCGCCACGGGCATCAAGGGCAAGTCGGTGATTGACCTTTGCCGCGAAATCCTCGACGACAACGACGGCCACCTCTCGCTCGTGGCCAAAATGTCTGTCGACCAGTTTTGCCACCAGTACAAAGGCATAGGCCCGGTCAAGGCCATCACCATGCTCGCCGCGCTCAAACTCGGCGAGCGCACCCAAGTCGACGCCGAGGGCCTGTCGATGCAGCAACCAATCACCTCCGCCGACAAAGCATACAAACTAATGCGAGGCAAATTCCAGTGGGCACGCCACGAGGAATTTTGGGTGATGTACCTCAACCGCGGCGGCAAGCCCCTGAAAAGCGAGCGTGTGTCGCAGGGAGGCACTGGAGCTACGGTCGTTGACGTCAAGATTATTGTACGGCAGGCGCTTATGCTGGGCGCCGACAGCGTAATACTTTTTCACAACCATCCGTCAGGCACACTGCGACCAAGCGGAAATGACGACAGCCTCACTCAGAAAATCAAAAACGCATGCGCGCTGATGGACATTACCGTTCACGACCACATAATCGTTACCGATACAAGTTTTTACTCCTATTCAGAACACAACCGACTCTAAAAATATTATAATACTAACAATACAAAAATATTATACTATGGAAAAGTTATTTGACATGGGCGAACGCCCGATGGAAAAAATCAAGGATGCCGAGTTCGGCGGCGAGCGTCCTCTATTCGCTAAGGAAGGCATCGAACTTGAAAACGTCACTATTCACACAGGCGAGTCGGCCCTGAAGCGATGCGCCGACGTGGTGGCTCGCCACTGCCGCTTCGAGGGCAAATACCCGTTCTGGCACTGCGACCGCTTCGTGGTGGAGGATTGCGACTTCACCGAGGGCGCCCGCGCTGCCCTCTGGTACTCCGACGGCTGCCGTATGGTTGACTGCCGTGTCGATGCTCCGAAGATGTTCCGCCAGATGACCGGCATCTGGATCGAACGCACCAATTTCCCCAACGGTCAGGAAATGATCTGGGACTGTGACGATGTCACCCTCCGCGACGTGCGCATCGACAACTGCGACTACCTCTTCTCACACACCGACAACATTGACATCGACCGCTACGAGCAGCACGGCAACTATACATTCCAGTACGGACATAACGCGACTATCCGCAACGCCAAAATCTTCTCAAAGGACGCTTTTTGGAATACCAGCAACTTCACCATCATCGACTCAGAACTCCATGGCGAATACCTCGCATGGTACTCTACCGGCCTCACGCTCATCAACTGCCACATCTCCGGCACTCAGCCCCTCTGCTACTGCTCTGACCTCACGCTCATCAACTGCACATTCGATGCTGACTGCGACCTCTGCTTTGAGGAGAGCGACGTAAAGGCCGACGTAGCCTCGCATATCACAAGCGTTAAGAATCCCTGCTCGGGCGTCATCAAGGCTAAATCAATCGGAGAACTGATTATCGACGAGCACGCCCTGCCGGGCTCTGACTGCAAAATCATAACAGCCGAGCAGTAAATGGCCGACGACCTGTCATCACGCCTGCGCTGCGGCAGCCAATTCACCTTCGGCCAGCGGCTTAGCCTTGTGGCTAAGCTCAGCTGGCCGGCCATCATGGCCCAGTTGTCGTCGATACTCATGGAGTACATCGACGCCTCGATGGTGGGCAGCCTCGGCGCATCGGCTTCGGCATCTATCGGGCTTGTGGCTTCGTCCACCTGGCTCTTTTGGGGGCTGGGCGGCGCGCTGGCCACAGGCTTCTCCGTGCAAGTGGCCCACCTGGTGGGTGCAGGTAACAACGGCCAGGCACGCAGCGTATTCCGCCAATCGCTCATTGCTGTCTTTGCCCTTGGCCTGGTCATTATGGCCATCGGCGTGGCCATCAGCGGCCCGCTGCCATCGTGGCTCGGAGGCAATGCTGATATCAATGCCGGTGCCTCGGGATATTTCTGCATTGTCACTGCCTCGCTGCCGTTCTGCTACCTCACCTATCTGGCCAGTTCGATGCTTCGGTGCACCGGCAACATGCTGGTGCCAGGCATTTTGAACGTTGGAATGTGCGTACTCGATATCATCTTCAATTTCTTCCTGATTTTCGACTCGCGCCAGTGGCACGGATTCTCTATTCCCGGCTTGGGCCTGGGCGTGGAGGGCGCTGCACTTGGCACGGCTTTGGCCCAAGTGGTGGTCGGCACTTTCCTTATTGTATTTATCATACGCCGCTCGCCCCAACTCAACTTCAAGGGCCAGCGATTCAGTCTGCGCCTGTCGAAGGATACCGTAAAACGAGCCCTGCACATCTCTGCGCCGCTCGCGCTAGAGCGCGTGTGCATGTGTGGCGCACAGATTGCCAGCACCGTAATCGTTGCTCCCCTGGGCACTGCCGCCATCGCCGCCAACGCCTTCGGCATCACGGCCGAAAGCCTATGCTATATGCCAGGATTCGGCATCAGCGACGCCGCCACCACCCTGGTGGGACAAAGCATCGGAGCCGGCCGGCGTGACCTGGCCAAGGACTTTGGCAAAATCACCATCGGACTTGGTATGGCCGTCATGGCTGTAATGGGACTAATCCTATGGCTCGGCGCCCCGGTGATGATGAGCCTCTTCACCCCCGACACACTCGTGCGCGAACTTGGCGTCGACGCACTGCGCATTGAGGCATGGGCCGAACCGCTTTACGGCGCCTCGATCGTCTGCTACGGCGTTATGGTCGGCGCGGGCTACACAGTCGTTCCGGCTTGTATCAACCTCGGCGGCATCTGGGCAGTACGCATCACACTCGCCGCTCTGCTCGCTCCGATAATGGGCCTCAACGGCGTTTGGCTGGCCATGTGTATCGAATTGTGCGTCAGAGGCCTCTGCTTCATTGTCCTCTTCATCCAAGGCCATTGGATAAAGCGAGCCAACGTCCTGCCAGAACCTGCTATCGAGGAGATTGACAACGAGCAGCAACCGTTAGTCCTCTAAAATCTAACATCTAAATCTAACATCTAACAATGAGCATATTTGACGAAATAGTAAACCGCCGGGGCAGTAACAGCGTGAAGTGGGACTCGCGCTCCGACATCCCCGCTGACACCGTACCCCTTTGGGTAGCCGACATGGATTTCAAAGCCGCGCCTGCCATCATCGACGCGCTCACACGACGCGTAAACATGGGTGTTTTTGGCTACACATTCGTGCCACAGGCCTATTATAAGGCTGTCACTGACTGGTTTGAGCGTTACCACGACTGGACCATCGACCCAGAGCATATTATCTACACTTCGGGTGTCGTGCCTGCCATCTCGGCCATAATCAAAGCACTCACAAAGCCCGGCGACAAGGTACTAATACAAACGCCCGTATACAACTGCTTCTTCTCTTCTATACGCAACAACGGCTGCACCACCCTTGAAAGCGAACTGGTATTTGATGGTGAATCGTACCACATTGATTTCCAAGACCTCGAAGCCAAAATGGCCGACCCTGTTTGTAAACTCATGCTGCTGTGCAACCCTCACAACCCTGCCGGACGCGTATGGCAACGCGATGAGTTGCAACAAATTGACGCGCTGGCTCAGCACCACGGCGTGCTGGTGGTGTCTGATGAAATCCACTGCGAACTCGTGTTCAAAGACTACGAGTACACACCTTGGGCCAACGTAGCCACCGGCCCGTGGATCAGTTGCGTATCACCGTCGAAAGCCTTCAACATCGCCGGTCTTCAGATTGCCAACATCGTACTCTCCAACAGCGAATTGCGCACCAAAGTTGACCGCGCTATCAACGACAATGAAGTGTGCGACGTCAACCCCTTCGGAGTCGACGCCCTCATCGCCGCATACACTCAGAGCCGCCCCTGGCTTGAAGAATTATTAGACTATCTGCAAGGCAATTACGAACTGCTTTGTTCCGAATTTGCCGCCAAGGCCCCGGAATTCAAGGTCGCCAAACTTGAAGGCACCTACCTCGCCTGGGTAGACTGCCGCCACCTCGGCATCCCCTCGGCAGAACTCGAGGAAATACTCATCGAAAAGGCCCACGTATGGATTAACCC
>CAMWUM010000109.1 GCA_947177435.1 uncultured Muribaculaceae bacterium | reverse complement strand
TGAAGTCCTTGAGTTCCTCCTCAGTAGGAGCGATGAACATGTTGGTCACGAAGTGTGCCTGCCATGCCACCTCCATGATGAAGCGCACTGCCATGCGGCTGTCCTTGTTGGCGCCGCAGAAGCCGTCGACTACGTAGAGTTTCTTGCCGGAGAGCTCCTTTACTGCGAGTTCCTTGCAAGCGGCCCAAGCCTCTTCTGAGGCGGGCTTGTTGTCGTTCTTGTATTCAGGGGTGGTCCACCAGACGGTGTTCTTGGAGGTCTCGTCCATTACGATGAACTTGTCCTTGGGCGAGCGGCCGGTGTATACGCCGGTCATGACGTTGACGGCGTCGAGCTCGGTGTTCTGGCCCTTTTCGAAGCCCTCGAGGGTGGGGAGGGTCTCGTCTACGAACAGTTCTTCGTAAGTGGGGTTGTACACAACTTCCTTCACGTCGGTGATGCCGCGCTTGGCGAGGTCAGCCATGACCTGGGCCACGCGCTCCTTCTTGATTTCTTCAAGTTTGCTCATGATGAAAATCGATGTTAAATATGGTGTTTTTGCTTGTTGTCGGTTTAGCTTGTAATCCAACTGCAAAATTACAAAATTTGTTTGTAATGCGCCCCTTGCCCGAGCGCGTTTTTTATGTCTATTTAATTAATATTTGCAAAATGGGCTTTTAGTTCAGTAGGCCATCTTCTCGCCGTTGACGATATAGATGCCATTATTGGTTTTCCGCACGCGGCGGCCGTGGAGGTCGTAGATGGCTTCGGGGCCCTGTTCCCGGTCAGTGTCGGGGCTGGAGATGCCTGAGGGGGCGCTGTCGTCTTTCTTGACAGGGCGGAACACGGTATAGGCTTTGGGCTGGTCGGCGATGTCGATGCCGTTGAGGGTGCCGGTTTCGCCATAGTTCTTCATTTGCAGCACGATGCGGTCGCTGTAGACGTAAATCATCAGGGCTTGCACCACGCGGGAGTTGCTGACGGAGACAGCGCCCGCGATGCTGTTGTTGTACTCGCGCATCGAGCCCATGAAGGCCGAGAAGAACGAGGGCGCGGCCTCGGGAAGCACGGTGAACTCCCACAGCAAGCCGTCGTCGGCGGGCACTTTGGCCTGGTTGCCGTCGAGCGACACTAAGGTCGAGAGCAGGCGCTGGCCTGAGGTGCCGGCGGAGATAAGCTCGTTGGTGAGGGCGTAGGTCTTGCCGCTGCGCAGGCCGGTGACGATGTACTGCTTGCCGAGCTGGAATGCGTTGACTTTGTGGCAGGTGATTGAATCGGCTGCCTTGTCGTCTACTTCGTAGAGGATGATGGGGAAGGCGGTGGTGTTGCCGGAGAAGCGCCCGTTGGTGCCGCAGAACAGGTAGCGGTCGGTCTGGCCCAGGCTGATGTTGAACACGCCCACCTCTTGCTCGGTGATGTTGCAGGCCACGGGGTCGGTCTCTGTCTGGACGTTGAATGTGCCAAAGTTGAGGTAGCCCTTGTCAGCGACGCTGCGGATGCAGTATGAGCCGGAGGTGATGTCGATGCCGGGCTCGGTGGGTTGAGCGGGTTCGTTGGCGGTGAAGTGCCACAGTACGTTGTCGCTTGCGCCCACGGTGAGCGTGGTTCCGCTCAGGGCGCACTTGTCAGAGTCAAGGCGCTGGTTGGCTGAGCCGGGATTGTAAAGCGTGTTGGTGAGGGCGTAGCTGTTGCCGTCGGACCAGCGGCCTACTATCAGGTAGTCGCCGTCGGGGCCGAAGGTCGAGACCTTTTCGGCCGTAATCTTTTCGCCGTCGTTGGCCGTCACCTTGTAGACATAGATTGGGCTGGCATCGCCGATTGAGAAGCGGCCGTTGCTGCCGATGTGCAGGTATTTCTGGCCCATGCCGTTGAGGCCAATCTCGAAGCGGAATGTCGCGTCGGTGGAATTGTATTCAGTGATGACACTGAGGTTCTTGGCGCTGATTGTGCCGGCATTGTTGCCGTCGTAGCCGAGATACTTGCCATCGGCCTTGTTGATGATGTAGAAGCTGCCGGTGGTGATGTCGGGCGTCTCTACTTCGTCCTCGCCGGGGGTGAGGCCGTCGATGTGGGTGTCGTCATAGGCGCTGATTATGTAGCCGTAAGTATTGTAGCGGGTGACGCGCTGCGATGTCTTGGCGCGGATGAAGGCGTTGTCGGAGCCGTGGTCGTGGCCATAGAGAAACACCACGTTGGGGTGTCGGGCGAGCGTCTTTTTGAGCAGGTCGGAGTTGGACTGGCCCTTGTTGGAGTTGCTGATGCTGTTGCTGTCGGGGAATGGCAGGTGGGCGACAAAGAATACCGTTTTGTCTGGGTCGCGGGCATAGAGTTCGTCGAGCTTGTCGGCCACCCATTCGACTGAAGCGTCGGAATAGTTGTAGTCCCAGGCGCTTTTGAAATAGTGGCGTCCGCAGTTGAGCACCACGAAGTCGAAGCCGTTGATTCTATAATGGTATGCCGCCAGCACCCTCATCGTACCGAGGTTGCCGTTGTCGGCATCCTCGTAGAAGCAATCGTCAGGGCCCAGTTCGCCGAGGTCGCTTTTCATTACGAAATCGTAGTAGCGGGCGGCGTTGTAGGGCTTGGGGATGGCATCGAAGTTTGCCACCTCGTAGTCGTGGTTGCCGGTGCAATACAGCACGGGGAAGTAATCGCTGCCCACGGAGAAGGTGGCCACCGTGGCATCGTGGAGGAGGTCTTTGACTCGGGCCCAGTTGGTCTCGGGGATGGTGCAGTCTGACGTGTAGTCGCCGCCGAGGATGAGCATGTCGATGTGCTCCTGCTCCTTCATGGCATTGAGCGTGTTGGTGATTGTGCCACGCAACCTCACGTTGTCGACGTCGCAATTAATCAGTCCAAATTCGTTGTGCAGGTCCGACAGGCAGCCGATAGTGAGCAGGGGCTGTTCGGCCGATTGGGCGTGCGATGCGACGGTGGCGCACATAGACGCCGCGATAATCGCGATGCTTAGGAGTAGTTTTTTCATAAATAAGTTTTTTAGCAGGTGGGCTGCAGATTATAGCGCAAATATAGTGAAATTTTTTCACACTTCTTCGCATTATGCGTTTTTTGCTTTTTTGAGCGCGGTTTGTTGCGGTTTTTTGGAGGGAAATGGCTAATTTTGCGTTACGAACTTATCATTTAACGATTTTCCTTACAATGAAAAATAACAAAGGCGGCCACCACAAGCCTCAGGCCGGACGTGCGGCTGGTTCGCACGTCCAGCCTGCCAATGCTAAGCCCGTGCCCGGCTGGATTGGCCCGGCCCTGTGGGCGGCCTATTTCGTGTTTGCCTATCTGCTTCTGGCAGTGGGCTATGCCGACTATTTGCGTCAGTGGGAGCAGATGAGCCTGTTCCTGCCCACGTCGATGTTTTTTGAGCGGTGCATGCTCCTGCCCGGCGGCCTGCTCGAGTGGGCGGGCACTTATCTGGTGCAGTTCTTCTTCCATCCGTGGCTCGGCGCCGGCATCTACGCGGCGCTCTCCACGTTGCTTGTCTGGCTGGTGTATAAGGCATTAGGTCTGTCGCGCAGTTGGGCTCCGGCTGCCGTGGTGCCGTCGGCCATGCTGCTGCTGGCGTTCGTATCGCAGGGCTACCTTGTCTACACGCTCCGCGGCCCGGGAATGCCATACGCCAACCTCATCGGCGCCATTGTGGCCACCGCTTCCGTACTGGCTTGCAGGCATATAAGGTGCGTCTACTTGCGCATGGCGCTGATGCTGGCGCTCGTCTTCGCGGGCTATCCGTTCTTTGGCTTCTACGGCCTGATGGGCGCCGGGCTGTGCGTCCTCCTCGAAGTGGCATATATGGTTGAGCAGAAGGGCGCTAAGCGCTGGATGTCGTTGGGGGCCATGCTGCTGACGGCTGCTGCCATTGTCGTTTGGCCGCTGGCGTGGCATCGTTATGCCCACACCATCGTGCCTGTCCGTCGCCTGTTCATCTCCGGCCTGCCTATTTTGGAGGAGGGCGAGTTCAAACTGATTCTGCCTTACATCGTGGCCTACGGGCTAATGGCTGTCGGGATTGTGCTTTCGGCCTGCAAATGGTTGAAATCCAACGGTAGGACTTGGCTCGTGGGGGCCATCGCGGTCTATGCCGCGGCGGTGTCGGCCGTGTCGATTTTCAAATACGACGATGAAAACTTCCGCATGACCGCCTCGCTCTCGCAGGCACTGATGGATGGGGATTGGGCCCGCGCCCAGGCTGTGGCCGATGCCAACCAGGACTTCACGCCCACGCGCCTCAACGTGCTCTTCACCGACATCGCGCTGATGCGCCAAGGCATCGCCGGCGATAAGATGTTTACATATCGCACGGGCTCAGAGCCTTACGTCAGCCCACGCTCCACTTCGATGCGCGACGCCGGCGGCATGATGCTGAGTTACCATTTCGGCCGCATCTTCAACGCTTACCGCTGGGCCATGGAGTACCACGTGGAGTATGGCTCCAAGGTGGCTTATCTTAAGATGATGGCCAAGGCGGCCCTGCTGATGGGCGAGTACGATCTGGCCCGTAAGTACCTTAAAACGCTGGCGCAGACCAAGTACCACAAGGCTTGGGCCGAAAAATATCTCGCCTATGCCGACCAGCCCGAGCTTATCGGGCAGGACGAGGAGATGGCCCAGATCAAGAAGCTTATGGCCTTCCGCGACTATATCGGCGGCGACGGCGGCAAGATTGAGTCGTACCTGCTGCCGGTGCTCAGTTCGATGTCAAGCGGCACATTCGAGATGTTTGACCTCTCGCTGATGTGCAACTTGATGCAGAAGCAACTCGATGGCTTCATGGTCCGCCTGATGGGCGGATGGCCGCGCGACCGGCGCCTCCCCAGGCATTACCAGGAGGCCGCACTCCTTTGGTCGTACCTCAACCACCGCTCGCTCCCGGCCGACCTCCACGTCGATCCCGATCTGGCCAAGAGGTACAACTTCTTCAATGAGCAGGCCACCCGCGCCGTGCAAAATGGCCAGGGGCAGAACGCTGACCTGTTCCGCCAGTCGTTTGGTGACACTTACTGGTTCTATTTCTTCTTTGTCAATGACATGAAAACCGTTTAATCTTATGCGCTTACGTCATATATTCTCTCTTCTCCTCCCCTCGCTGGCACTGTTTCTCTCCATGTGCTCGCCATCGGTGCCGTCTGATTTCAAGGCGGTGTCCGACACCGTCAGCATCTACCCCGACTACGCCGACATCACCATTCCCTCCAACATCGCTCCGCTCAACTTCAAAATCCTATCTGAGGCTGACGATTACGTGGTGCATGCTCACCCCAAGGGCCAGGACGGCCTGGTGGTGAAGGGCCCTGTCGCTCAGTTCGACGTCGACAAGTGGCACGGCCTGCTGGAGCAGTGCGTCGGCGACACCCTCCTCATAGACGTCTACGCTAAGGCCGATGGCCAGTGGCTGCGCCATCCCGCCATGCGCCTTGCCGTGGCCGAGGAAATCGACCCGTACATTTCTTACAGGCAGATCGAGCCGTCGTACATCGGGTTCGAGGAGATGCGCATTTGCCAGCGCGACCTGCGCAGCTTCGACGAGGAGGAGGTGTTCAACAACTGCCTCACCTCCGAGGATGAAAACGGCCAGTGCATCAATTGCCATTCATATCAGGATTACAACCGCCAGGGCAATATGCAGATGCACGTGCGCATCAACCATGGCGGCACCGTCATCGTCCGCGATGGCAAGGCTGTGAAAGTAGACCTGAAAACGCCCCAGACCATCAGCGCCGGAGTTTACCCCTCGTGGCATCCCACGCTCCCACTCATCGCATATTCCAACAACACTACCACCCAGAATTTCCACGAAAATCATCCGAATAAGGTCGAGGTGCAGGACGGACAGTCCGACATCATCCTCTACGACGTGGAGAATAATAAGGTGCAGATAATCGAAAACAGCCCCACCGAACTTGAGTCGTTCCCTTATTGGAGCCCCGACGGCCGCACGCTCTATTATGTGTCCGCCGCCATTCCTTACCTCGCCAGCGACTCCGCCGTCACCGAATACAAGGCCACCCACTACCGCGACTACAAATATAATATATATAAGAAGTCGTTCGACCCCGAAACGCGCCAGTTCGGGCCCACCGACACCGTGTTTATGGCATCAAGTCATGGCGCCTCGGCCACATTCCCCCGCGTCTCGCCCGACGGCAAATACCTGATGTTTACCCTCGCCCCCTACGGCACATTCCACATCTGGCACAAGGACGCCGACCTCTTTCTGATGGACCTCGCCACCGGCGGCATCCGCCCGATGAAGGAAATCAACAGCAAAGATGTCGACAGTTATCATTCGTTCAGCAGCAACGGCCGATGGGTAATCTTCAGTACCCGCCGCGACGACGGATCATACACCCGCCTTTACCTTACCCACTTCGGCCCCGACGGACACTGCACTAAGCCCTTCATCCTCCCCCAGCGCGCCCCCGCCCACAACCCCCTCCTCTACAAATACTACAACATCCCCGAGTTCATGGTCGCACCCGTCTCCCTCTCCCGCCAGGCCCTGATGGAC
>CAMWUM010000108.1 GCA_947177435.1 uncultured Muribaculaceae bacterium | reverse complement strand
CCCGGGCCAGGACCTGATGCTCTTCGTCACGGGCCGCGACACGGCCACCAACCACCCTGTGGTGCGAGCCATCAACGGCCCAAAGTCGGCACCCTCCTCGCCCGTATGCAAGACGCCCGCCATCCCCTCCGGCGCGCAGGTGCAGGTGCTCGCCAACGCCATGTACGAGACACAGAAGGAGGTTGACCCCGACATCATCGTGCCCCAGCCCACCACCGTCTACCTGCAGAAACGCGGCATGAACCAGATCGTGAGCGACTACTTCGACGCTCAGCGCAAGCGCATCCCATTCACCCAAAGCATGATAGCCGAGCAGGCCATCCTCAACTTCAAGCGCGCCGGCAACCGTACCCTCTGGGCCGGGCGCAAGGGCAAGATAGCCGTCAACGTGCCGCGCCTTGGCGAGCAGTGGGTGTACTTCACCGAGGGTCTCCGCTGGCAGTTCAAGAACACTCTCGAGCACGCCGGCGCCTGGACCATCGAGCAGTTGATCTCGCTGGCCAAGAACTTCTTCACGGGCGCCGACGCTCCCAAGAGCGGCACGCTCCTGGCCGGCAAGGACCTGCTGGAGCAGATACAGAACATCAGCTTTGCCAACCATCCCGAAATCCAGATCCTCGCCGCCCGCAACCCGCTGGGATGGGCCGTGACCAGAATCCACACCGTATTTGGCGACATCGACATCAAACGCGAGCCCACTCTCGACGAGCTCGGATGGTGCAAGAGCGGCGCCCTGATCGGCAATGACCGCCTGGTGCACTACACCTATTCGGCCCAGCGCGAGTTCAACGACCGCGTCGAGGGCGAGGAGGCCATGCGCCGCGGCATGGTGGTATGGGACGGCCTGGCCCTCAAGGGCGCCTGCCACATCTGGATCGACGGCGAACCCAAGCCCGAGGCCGATTGATTTATTGAATGGAGAATTGAAAATGGACAATGGAAAATTAACCTGCCCGATCATTCTCAATTTTCAATTCTCCATTCTCAATTTCAGGAAATTCTCCATTTTCAATTTTCCATTTTTACTATGAAACACCAACTTTACAGCGCCGTTGCCCTCATCGCCCTGGGCAGCGCGCTGCTGGTGGCCGGCTTTGCCGTGCCGCCCGAGGGCGAAATCCATTCGTCGGTGCTGGTCGCATTCGGCGAGACGCTCACCTTTGCCGGGGCGCTCTTCGGCATCGACTACAAATACCGCCGCAAATGATCGTGCTCATCGACAATGGCCACGGCCGCGACACCGCCGGCAAGCGCAGCCCCGACGGCCGCCTGAGCGAGTGGGAATGGACGCGCCAGATTGCCCGCGCCCTTTGCTCCCGACTGCAGCGGCGCGGCATCGACGCCCGCCTGCTCGTGCCCGAGGACGAGGACGTGCCGCTGCGCCAGCGAGCCGCGCGGGCCAACGCCGTCGCCGGGCCGGCCATCCTGGTCAGCATACACGCCAACGCCGCCGGCATGGGCCGGTGGATGAGCGCCAGCGGATGGTGCGCCTTCGTGGCCCCGGCTGCCGGGCTGGAAGCTCGCCGCCTGGCCTGCCTGCTGGCCTCCGAGGCCGAAAGCGCCGGGCTGTTCGTGCGGCGCCAGGAATGCGACCGCGACTACTGGGAGCATCCGTGGGCCATCTGCCGCCTGACGCGCTGCCCGGCCGTGCTCACCGAGAATTGCTTCATGGACAACCACGCCGATTGCCAATGGATGCTCAGCACCAAAGGCAAGGAGACCATAATCTCACTGCATGAAACAGCTATCCTTCATTATCTTGGGCTTCATCCTGGGGCTGGCGGCCAATCGGTTGGCAGCCCCGGAGCCGGGGATTGAGCGTGTGCTGAGGGTCGACACCGTGCGCGTCACCCGCCCCGTGCCGCGCGATTCGGTAGTGCTCCGCCACATCACCGTCACCAAGGCCGACACGGTGCTGACTGTCACGCAAGTGCATTATGTCGACACCGCGTATGAGGCTTGGGTGAGCGGCATCGAGCCCCGCCTCGACAGCCTGCGCCTGCTCCGGCCCGTCACCGCCATCGTCCCACCCTCCCCTCCTGCACGCCGCTGGCACCTCGGCGTCACCGCAGGCGTGGGCATTACTCCCCGCGGCGCCGAACCATACGTCGGCATCGGCCTCACTTACAGCTTCTTTAGTTTTTAATGGATATGACAATAACTTGCAAATCAATCCTCGACGAGGTGGCGAAGCAGACCGCCTACCTCGGCGCCAAGCGCGGCGACTACGAACGCCTTTCGACCACCGACGCCAACGATGAAATCCTAGTCCGATACTGGCGCGAGGCCGTGGCCGAGGCAGCCGTCGAGATGGGCAACGCTGCCCAACTGACCCTGATCGAGAGCCCGGCAGAGAGCGTCGAAGTCGCGCTCGACTCGGCCATCGACCCCGCCCTGGCCGAAAGCCTGCTGCGCGCCTTCCTGATCGACCGCGTCACTGCCCGATGGCTCGCCCTGGCCGGCATCAGCCCCGCCTCAACAGGTGCGGGCACGGCAATACTGCAAATAATCTCGTTCAAGGCGCAAAATTTGCGCCTTGAACGTCCCCTCTCCCCCTTTTAGGCAGGTCAATCCTGCCTTTTTTATTTCCCATTTGAAAAATAATTAGTAATTTTGCACAAATTGTCATTGCAATGCGAGAATACGATTATCTTGTCATAGGAGCAGGCGTGGCCGGCATGAGCTTCGCCCTCAAAGTGGCGGGCACCGGACGGGTGGCCCTGATTTGCAAATCGACCCTCGACGAGGCAAACACCGCCCTCGCCCAAGGCGGAGTGGCGGCGGTGACCAACCTCGAGGTCGACGACTTCGACAAGCACATCCACGACACGATGGTGGCCGGCGACTGGCTGAGCGACCCCGAGGCTGTGCGCAAGGTCGTGACCGAGGCTCCTGCCCAGATACGCGAGCTCATCGGCTGGGGCGTCGACTTCGACAAAAAGGAGGACGGCGAGTTTGACCTGCACCGCGAGGGCGGACACTCCGAGTTCCGCATCCTGCACCACGCCGACAACACCGGCTTCGAAATCCAGGACAGCCTCATCAAAGCCGTGCGTGAGCACGACAACATCGACGTCTACGAGCACCATTTCGCCATCGAAATCATCACCCAGCATCACCTGGGCAAGATCGTGACGCGTCGTACGCCCGACATCGACTGCTACGGCGCCTACGTCCTCGACCAGCAGACCGGCCAGGTAGAGACCTTCCTCTCGAGAGTGACCGTAATGGCTACCGGCGGCTGCGGAGCCGTGTACCACACCACCACCAACCCCCTGGTGGCCACCGGCGACGGCATCGCCATGGTGTACCGCGCCAAGGGCACGGTCAAGGACATGGAGTTCATCCAGTTCCACCCCACTGCCCTCTACCACCCCGGCGACCGTCCGGCCTTCCTCATCACCGAGGCCATGCGCGGCTACGGCGCCGTACTGCGCGACATCAAGGGGCAGGAGTTCATGCATAAGTACGACCCCCGCCTATCGCTCGCCCCGCGCGACATCGTGGCCCGCGCCATCGACAGCGAGATGAAGCTCAGCGGCTCTGACCACGTCTACCTCGACGTCACCCACAAGGACCCCGAGGAGACAAAGCGCCACTTCCCCAACATATACAAGAAGTGCCTCGAAATGGGCATTGACATCACCAAGGACTACATACCCGTGGCCCCGGCCGCCCACTACCTCTGCGGCGGCATCAAGGTGGACACCAACGGCGAGTCGTCGATCAAGCACCTCTATGCCCTGGGCGAGTGCTCGTGCACCGGCCTGCACGGCGGCAACCGCCTGGCCAGCAACTCGCTGATCGAGGCCGTGGTGTATGCCGACGCCGCAGCCAAGCACGCCCGCGAGGCCATCAAGCACGTCAACCTCCGCACCGACGTGCCGGACTGGAACGACGAGGGCACCACCCACCCCGAGGAGATGGTGCTCATCACCCAGAGCATGCGCGAGGTCAACCAGATAATGGGCACCTACGTGGGCATCGTGCGCAGCAACCTGCGCCTCGACCGCGCCTGGAACCGCCTCGACATCCTATACCACGAGACCGAGCGCCTGTTCAAGCGCTCGAAGGCCTCCCGTGAGATCTGCGAGCTCCGCAACATCATCAACGTCGGCTACCTCATCATGCGCCAGGCCAAGGAGCGCCACGAAAGCCGCGGCCTCCACTACTCTATTGACTACCCCCACAGCTAAGCCAACAATGGACACCCTATATCCCAAACTCATCGCCGAGGCTCTGGCCACCGTGCGCTATCCCGGCAACGGCAAGAGCATCGTTGACCTCGGCATGGTCGAGGACGACATGCGCATCGACGGCCGCAAGGTATCGTTCTCGCTCGTCTTCGACAAGCCCACCGACCCGTTTATGAAGTCGATCGTCAAGAGCGCTGAGGCAGCCATCCGCGCCAAGGCCGGCAGCGACGTCGAGGTCGAAATCGCCACCCGCAGCCGCATGGCCGCGCCTGCCCCCAAGCCCAAGGCCCTGCCTAAGGTCAAGAATATCATCGGCATATCGTCGGGCAAGGGCGGCGTGGGCAAGAGCACCGTGGCCGCCAACCTGGCCGTGGCCCTGGCCCGCGAGGGATACTCGGTGGGCCTGCTTGACGCAGACATTTTCGGCCCGAGCGTGCCCAAGATGTTCGGTGCCGAGGCCGACCAGCTGTACATGCACGAGGTCGATGGCCGCCAGCTCATCATCCCCCTCGAGAAATACGGCGTGAAGGTGCTCTCCATCGGTTTCCTTGTTAACCCCAACGACGCGATGGTGTGGCGCGGCGCCATGGCTTCACGCGCCCTCACCCAACTCATCGAGGACGCCGACTGGGGCGAACTCGACTATTTCCTCATTGACATGCCCCCCGGCACCAGCGACATACACCTCACCCTGGTGCAGACGCTCGGCATCACCGGCGTGGTGATTGTCAGCACCCCGCAGGAGGTGGCCCTTGCCGACGCCCGCCGCGGCATATCGATGTTCACCGGCGACAAGGTCAACGTACCCGTGCTCGGCATCGTAGAGAACATGGCATGGTTCACTCCCGAGCCGCACCCCGAGGAGCGCTACTACATATTCGGCAACGGCGGCGCCGCACGCCTGGCCGAAGAGCTCGACTGCGAACTGCTGGCGCAGATTCCGCTCGTTGCCTCCGTCGGCGAGCACAGCGACGCAGGCCAGCCCATAGCCCTGGGCGACACCCTCTCGGCCCAGGCATTCTTCCACCTGGCCCACATGGTGATCGACGCCGTAGACCGCCGCAACGCCGACTTGCCGCCCACCGAGAAAGTTAAAATTTCATGAAAGTACTGATAATCAACGGCCCCAACCTCAACCTGCTCGGCACGCGCCAACCGGAAATCTACGGCCATAAGTCACTGCGCGACATCGCCCTCGACCTGGCCGACGAGTTCGGCCCCGACCTCGTGGCAGAGTGGTGGCAGAGCAACAGCGAGGGCGCCATCATCGATAAGCTCCACGAAGCCGGATTCGACCACTCCTACGCCGGCATCGTACTCAACGCCGGCGCCTACACCCACACCTCCCTCGCCATCGCCGACGCCATAGCCGCCATCGAGCTCCCAGTGGTGGAGGTGCACCTGAGCAATGTCGCCGCACGCGAGCCCATACGCCGCACGTCGCTCATCGCTCCCGTCTGCGCCGGCTCCATCGCCGGATTCGGTGCCAAAGTCTACTCCCTCGCCGTCCGCGCCCTTGCCCTGTGAACAACTTTCCGTATCCCGCTGTTTCTTAAATGAGAGAAATTTAAAAAACACGTCAAAACTATGTTCGGATACGGTATTATAGGTTCAGTTGTCCTCGGCGCCGTCGCAGGAGCGATCGCCGGAAAACTCACGCGTGGCCAAGGCTTTGGCTGCTGGATTAACATCATCGTGGGCATCGTCGGAGGCGCTCTCGGCAGCTTCCTCTTCAGCCTCATGGGCATCCATGGCACGTTCAACGTCATCGGCAACCTCGCCGTCTCCATCCTCGGTTCGTGTGTATTCCTCTGGCTGCTATCGCTTTTCACCCCGCGAAGTTAGCAGGCTTGTCGGAGGTGTAATTCTCCATTTTCCATTCTCAATTCTCCATTAGAAATTTGAAACTCCTCTACGTCCTACCGGGCTCAGCCCAACTGCCAGCCTCGACCGAAGCAATGGCCGAGGCCGGACTTTTTTGCGCCGTAATGCATCCCTCGCCCATCAGCGCGCTCACAGCCTTACAAATAGCCAGCGAGGCCGACAAGTGCGCCGCCACCCACGTGCATGTCAGCCGCCTCGACGACGCCATGGCCGCCGTCTCAGCCCGCAAGGTGGCAAAAAGCCCCTTCAAGATAATAATGGAGATTGAGCCCTGCGCCGAGCCCCCGCGCCGCATCCCCCGCGACATCCTCGCCGGCGTCGACGCCTGGATATTCCCCGACGACATCGCCGTCTGGCCCGACGTGCCCCCGACCCGCGTAATCATCATGCCCCCATGCGGTGAGCCACTTGCGTCCGTCCCCCTCGTAGCGCCCGACGACGCCAGCAACGGCGGCGAGCGCCCGCTATGGATAGGCCCAATTG
>CAMWUM010000107.1 GCA_947177435.1 uncultured Muribaculaceae bacterium | reverse complement strand
CCGTCAAGATGTTTAGTGCCGTAGCAGAAGAGGCCCCAGCGGTTGCCAACGAAGATGTCGAGGTCGTACTGCATGGTGAACTTGCTGCCAATCTTCTTGAAGTTCTCACCGTCGGTACCGACGTAGAACTCAGCGGTGCCGTCCTTGAACGAGGTCACAGCGCGGAGATAAACAACATCCGTGGTGATTTCATCGCCAAGCTTGGTGGAGCGATTTCCCTTCTTGTTGCCGAGCGAGGAGGTTTCGAAGAAGAAGCGCTTCTTGCCATTGACCATAGTTACGCCCACACTGGCCTGCGGCGTCTCAAACACTGTGAGGCCGGCTTTAAGGCCCTCGGTAACGTGGCTAACATCCATGCGGATGGTGGCGTAAGAATGAGCAAGGTCGAATATGTAACCAAACATACGCTGGGTGAGCGTGTTGCGGGCTTGGTAAAGGTCCTCGGTGACAGTAGCGGGCTGCAGAGTGAGCCAACCAGCGTTGCGGGCAAGCGACCAGCGGCTGTTGTCGGGATTGTGGTTCCACTGCCACTGCTTGCCGAGCTTGTATGATGTGAATACATCGTTGGTGGCGATGCGGCATTTGTGCTTGCTGGTGACGATGGGGTTGATGCCCACTTCGTAAGCCTTTGTGCCAACATCGGGCCAGCCATTCTTGAACTCAACCTCAAGCAGATAGGGCATACGGCCATAGGGCCACATATCACGGAAGAGCAGGGTGTACCAGTTGCCATCCTCGTCATCGAAGAGGGCGCCTTGGTGTACGCTCTTATTGTCGGCAAGCACCATCTTCTCTTCGTATTCGCCAAAGATAGTCTTCGAGCGGAAGCAAACTTGGCTGCCGGGGATGCCGCCGTAGGTGCAATACAGATAATAGTAGTCGCCGATATGGTAGAGGTGCGAACCTTCGAGGCCCTTGCCGTCGCGCTTTACGACCACGTGTTCCTCAATGCGCTGGAAGTTCTCGTCGACCTTAGCGATGCGTATCTCGTTGATGCCGGAGGCCACGTAGACGCTGCCGTCGTCATCGAAGAGCAGGCCGCAGTCGTAGTATCCGGTGTTGAGCTTGGTCTTGGTCCATACGCCCTCAACGTCATCAGCCGTAAGCAGATAAGCGCCATCGTGGTTGGTGTTGATGAGGAGGTAGAACTTGCCGTCGTGATACTGGAAAGCCGAAGCCCACTGGCCTGCGCCGTATCGGTTCTTACCATTGATGAGGCTGTACTCGTCAGTGGCCTCAAGATAGTCAAGCGGGTTGGCTGCGTATTCCCAGTTTACAAGGTCGTAAGACTTTAGGATGGTTGCACCGGGCATGTAGAACATGGTGGTTGACATCATATAATAGGTGTCGCCCACGCGAATGGCGTCGATATCGGGGAAGTCGCTGTAAACGACAGGGTTGACGTACTGATCGTTGCCCTTGTCGCTGGTAAACTTACGCGAGAATCCCTTGCGGGGATAGTGCGACTTGCGATATTCCTTATATTTATGGTATACCGGCCAGGGGCATGCCTCGGGATCATTGAGGAAAGTATAGTTTCCGGGGGTGCCGGGCACGTCCTTGAACTCAGCAAGTTTCTCAGGCGAGGTGAAAAGCAGCCAGCTGGCGTTGCCGCTCTCGTCGCAAAGTCGCATGAAGTTGGCGCCGAAGCCTTGCTTCTCGTCGCCGGTCACGCCCTTGCCCCACGAGGCATTGTATTTTTCATCGGCCCAGTCCATCTCAGTGATTACGATGGGAGCGAAGTCGGCCACGGGCTTGATATCCTTGTCCCAGCCGGCCTTGAAGTCCTTGTAACCGTTGGCACTATTGCTGCCGAACCAACCGGGATAGATATGAACGGCGTAACCGATATTGTCGCCCACAATCGGGAACTTGGCAAAACCCGAATAGCTCGACTGGTAGCCAAGGCCAGGCACCCACAGGATGTTGTTGCATCCCTGCTCACGCATGGCATCGACAACCGCCTGGAAATAAGCCTTCAGGCTCTTGAATGCAGCATCGCCGCTGCCGGAGTACTTGCCATCGGTACCCTTGATGCGCACGGGCTCGTTGGCCAGCTCGAACATGATGTTGGGATGGTTGCGCAAATCATCGTGCTGAGCCACGTATGTCCATACTTTAATAAGGTATTGCTGGTATTCGTCGCCCACAGCGATTTCCTCGGGGCATACGCCCGGCGGGCGCATGATCACGTAGAGGCCATGGTCGACGGCGTACTGGGCCATCGGGATGAAGACCTCGTCGAGGTACATTTTGAAACGGGCAAAGTTGAATTGCGAGATATCGTGCTCGCCCTCAGTGGGCTTGCCAGGATTGTTGGACCAGTAGGGGTCCATGTGCAGACGGATGAAATTGACCTCCCATCCGGCGTTGAGCACTCCGTCGATAATGCCTTTGTTATATTTGAGGCATTCCTCCACGTCGTAGTCGCCCCATTTGGTGCCAAGTTCGTTAAACCATGGGCTGTAAGTCTGGGCGAAACCGTGCAGGAGCACCGTGTTGCCGTTCTCGTCGACTAGGTCGCGGCCATCGACGCGCAATTCAGGCATCGGCATGCCACGCCACGCAATAGCCTGATTGGCCACAAGGGCCAAGGCGGCGGCGACGATCAGCAGTTTGATTTTCTGAGTTAGATTCATTGGGCAAAAAGAAAGAGAGTGAATTTGATTTTGCAAAATTAGCCATTATTTCCCAATAATACTTGGGTAATTGTAACAATACATAACAAATACGCAAACTCGCGCTACAAAAATCGTATTCCTGCGTTACGCAACACTTGAAAATACCACTAATAAGATAAAATTCAGATGCCCCGCAGGCGCCACTTGCAGTTGTCGCTCCAGGCATCCCAGGCACCCAACGAAGGCGTACTGTCGCCAGCCGAGATGAGCACCAGCGACTCGTCGCTCTTGGGTATGATGCGGTAGGTGCCGTCTACTGCCTGCTCGATGCGCCAGAGCTGCGAGTCGCTGCCGTCGAAGGCTGGCACAACCTCCACCTCCTTGCGGTCAGTGGCGGCAAGCGCGCGCCCGGTGCCGTCAATCACGATCTTGCAATACTGGCCGCCGAGAAATCCTCCTGCGTCGGGCACGGCCTCGATGCGCCAGCGCTGGTGCGGTCGGGCCATATAGTCGCCCAAGCGGGCGGGAATAGCGCCTTCGGCCCATGCACCGGCAACATCGGCCAATGTCTGGTCTGGCAGAGGCACGATAGCCGCGGTGTCAATCTCCCAGAAGCGGCGTCGCGGCATCTCCATGCGCTGGAAATCGACGGCTAACTCCAAGGCATAGCCGCGCCGCGCAGATTCTATCCTGTACAGTCCGTCTTCGAGCAGGTCGCCGCCTACGGGCCAACCATCCTGCCAAAGAAGCGGACGGATGGCGAGGACCGAGTACCCTCCCCTATCGAGATCAGCCTCAAAGTGGAACGACATCTTTTCGACGCCGTCGTCCACCACGGTGCGGCCGAAATGACCCGCGCCGAAGCGGCGCTCCTCGGCAGACTTTACCATCTTGCCGCCACCGAGCAGCATGTCGCGCCCCATATTGTCGAGGTACGGGCCGGTGACGTGGCGCGAGCGTCCTACCACTATATTATATGTAGAGTTGGCACCATCGCAGCACGTGCCGTGAGTGCCAAGCAGATAATACCAACCGTCGCGGTACACCAGGTCTGTGGCCTCGCAGTCGATAGCAATGTTAATCGCCTCGTTGCCGGGCATCCTCTCGCCGGTGGCCGGATCAAGTTCCACCAGGCGGATAAATCCGAAATACGTGCCATATGAGCACCAGAGGCGTCCCGTGGTCGGGTCGAGCAGCAGACCGGCATCTATCGCGTCGCAATCCTCATCGTCGAGGCTCTCGGCCACCACGATCGGCGCCGAAAAAGAGAACTCAGGCGAAGAAGGGTCGAGCGTTGAGTTCCACATAGTCAGCACCTGCCCTTTGTGTCCGCCGCCAAGTCCGCCGCCCGTGGCGCTGTAAGCCACGAGGTACCTGTCACCAATCTTCAGCACATCAGGCGCGGCTCCGCGCCCCGGCCTCTCGGCGCCGCTGTGCCACGTCCAGCCATCTTCGGATATCAGACCACCGCCGCCGGTGCCGAAAGTATAGTATTTGCCATCACACTCGGCGATGGTCGAGGGGTCGTGGATAAAGGGCATGCCATCCTGGGCCATCGCCCCGACAGCGGCGCAAGCCGCCGCGCACAAAGTTATCGCGTATCGTTTCATTGTTCACAAATTAAATAGTGGGTCACCGGAGCGCCGTTCTCATCTATAAATCTCGCGCAGAAATTGCTCATGCCCGGGCCGTTGATCACTGCGGCACGTATTGTGTGCCGCCCCGGGGTAAGCGTCAGGCGTGCCGACATGCCGTCGTCCATCACCATGCGGCGGTCGCCGGAGAGAATCAGCACCTCCTCGCCATCAATCCACCACATTGAGGCCGAGTTACTGCCTGCGGCAAGCCTCACGTTCTCAAGCGCTTCCGGGCAATCAATCACAGTCACAGCCCAGAAAAGCACACCGTAGACCGGGCGTCCGGTCAGCCCTGCGAAGCGGTAAAGCTGCACGTTGCTGCCCGTGCTCTCGACCGAGTGCCAGGCCAGCTGCACGCTGTCGCCCACCTCGACCGTCTGACCGTCTGTGGGAATTAGGGTCTGCTGCCCACCGAAATGGCTGTGGCCAAACACCTCACGAAGGTAAGAGTCGGTGAAAATGACGTTGGTGCGGATGTTCATGCTTATAGGCTCGAGCACGTGCCATCGGCGGATGAAGCCCTGGCGGTCCGGCAGCGAGAAAAAGCCCTGCGGAGCAGTGAAATACACGCCGTTGAGCGTGCCGGCCTGCTCGGTCTCGTCGCGGAAGAACTGCATCCAGTCAATATCAATCGTGCCTCGCGTGCAGGCCACAGTGAGAGTGTCGGCATCGGCCAGAGCACGTCCGAAAATCTCAGCGCGCAGCGTACGCCATTCCTCAAGTTTGGGCACATCCATAGTGAGACCGTTGACTTTGATGCGGGCGCCCTCTTTCGTGCGTACACGTGCGACCATATTCGATGGCGCGCATCCGCCAAAATTGACACGGGGGAACTCAACCTTTTCGCCCTTCTTAAGACGTATGTACCAGCCATCAAATGGATTATCCTTATCGAGATACTCCACCTTGCCCTCCGCGCTCACGCCTCGGTCAATCTGCAGGCGGTCGTAAGGGTCGGCCACGCCCACGCCGCGGTTGGTGGGTTTGACCAGGGCAATCGTTCCGTCAGGTTCAAACTCCAGATAATCAATGCGCGCAGAGCGGCTTTTGTCAAATTTGGGCGAGTAATCGTTGCGGTGATAGAAGATATACCACTGCCCGTCAATCTCCACGATGGAGTGATGGTTGGTCCAGCAGCCGTTAGGGTGCTCCTCCATAATCAATCCCTTGAACTCCCACGGACCGAGCGGGTTGTCGCTCATTACATAGGCAAGAGTCTCTGTACCGTTCTTCTTACGCACCCAAGGGAACGTCAGATAATACTTTCCC
Organism: uncultured Muribaculaceae bacterium; assembly: GCA_947177435.1. Classification (GTDB taxonomy): domain Bacteria; phylum Bacteroidota; class Bacteroidia; order Bacteroidales; family Muribaculaceae; genus CAG-873. The sequence goes on along the minus strand of CAMWUM010000107.1, from coordinate 1,060 downwards.
TGACGTTTGAAAGCGAACGGCCCCTCTTTGAATCCCTCCGGCAGGCCCTCCATTACGGCCGGCGGCGTGGCCAGCGCGGCCATCGTGGAGTCGAGTTCGGCTCCGCGTATGCCCATGCCAGCCCAATAGATGTAGCTTTTGCCGTCGTCGTCAACGAGCACACACGGGTCGATGCCCATCAGCCCCTCAATCGGCTTATCCATAGGCGTGAACGGTCCCTCGGGCTTATCAGCCACAGCCACGCCCACGCCGAAGCTCTTCTGGCCGCGTGGCGCGTCGGGAAAATAGAAATAATACTTGCCGCCACGCTCCACGCAATCGGGCGCCCACATCGAGTACGCCTCAGGGTCGCCCCATGGCACATCCTCCTGGCGGAGAATCACGCCGTGATCAGTCCAGCGCACCAGGTCGGCCGACGAAAACACGTGATAGTCAGGCATGCAGAACCAGCCCTCAAGTTTCTCGACAGGCGGTATGTCATGCGACGGGTAAAGGTAAACGCGGCCGTCGAACACTCGCGCCGTCGGGTCGGCCGTGAACTGGTCGTGGATAATAGGGTTTTGCGCCTGCGCCAGCCCCGAGGCCAACGCCAGCGCCGCAATTATGGCTTTTGGTTGCATAAGAATAGTTTTTCACCGCAAATATACGCATTATTTCCCCGCCCACCAAATAAACACTTTGTAGTGAAGGAAAAAATCGTAACTTCCCCAGCGTATCAAAGATGGAATCAAGGAAATGTAGGGACATGGCTTTGCCATGTCTGGGTCAAAAATACTTGATATTTTCAACCATCTTCTTGCTCGACCTCGAAAAGCGATGCCCCTACATAACATTATGACCAATTACCACAACCCATTGATGATTCACAGACATGTACCATATTTGGATACACCAAGTTCTAATGCACCAAGTTTGGATGTAACAAGTTCTAATATATACCCCAACATCCGACTGACGCCGAAATACGTAATTTCTCTTGAATTTAGTCGTGAAATCGACACCTCTCGTTTTACAGTCCTAATAATCAGCAAAGTAATTCGACAAGGTATTAGTTTTGTAG
>CAMWUM010000106.1 GCA_947177435.1 uncultured Muribaculaceae bacterium | reverse complement strand
GCCGCAGACTGACCCTCACCAGAGTGAATATCTGGCCCGGCATTGGCAGGCTATACGCTTTTTGACGGGCTTTACCGGTTCGGCCGGCACGCTTGTGGTCACGGCCGAGGATGCGCTGCTGTGGACCGATTCGCGCTATTTCATACAGGCGGCTGATCAGTTGGCCGGTACGGGCGTGGAGCTTATGAAGATGGGCCTGCCCGGTACGCCCGGCATCGAGGAGTGGCTCGCCGCTCATCTGTCCGCAGGGGCGGTCGTCGGGCTTGATGGAATGCTCTTCACTGCAGCAAGGGCCAACGAGCTGCGCGGCTGGTTTGCTGCCCGCGGGCTTAAGCTCGACTCGGCTTTCGACCCTCTGGGTGACATCTGGGCCGAGCGTCCGCCGCTGCCTAAGGACAAGATTTTTATTCACGAAGAAAAATACGCCGGCGAATCGGCCGCCAACAAGATAAAAGGCGTGCTGGCTAAGTCCGAAGAGTCTCAGGCCTCAAGCGCGCTGCTCACGGCTCTCGACGAGATTGCTTGGACGCTCAACATACGCTGCCGCGACGTGCGCTGCAACCCTGTGGCCACGGCCTACCTGTATGTCGCGACCGAAGGGTCGATTCTGTTTATTGATCCCGACAAAGTCGACGCCGCCTCCGCCGAGTACCTGCACGGGCAGGGCGTGGAGTGCCGCCCATATGACGGCATTGCCGACTTCCTGCTGTCGCTGCCGAGCACGGCTCGGGTGCTGGTTAACGAGGGCGGCATATCGGCTACGCTGGCGGCTCTGCTGGGCAAGCGGGCTGTGTACGGAGCATCGCCCGTAGCTATGGCCAAGGCGTGCAAGAACGCCGTACAGATTGAGGGCATACGCCAGGCGATGCTGCGCGACGGCGTGGCCATGGTGCGCTCGTTGATGGAGATTGAGCAGGCGATGGCCTCCGGTAATCCACTGACTGAGATGGGCGTTGACGCCATACTGCGCCGCCGCCGCGGAGAGCAGGCGCTCTTTTTCGACGAGAGTTTCGGCACCATAGCGGGCTATGGCCCGCACGGAGCCATCGTGCATTACGAGGCAACGGCCGATACCGATGCGACGCTTGAGCCTCACGGCCTATTGCTGATTGATTCGGGCGCGCAGTACCTTGACGGCACCACCGACATCACGCGTACCATCTCTCTGGGCGAGCCCACGGACGACGAGCGCCGCGACTTCACCTTAGTAATGAAAGGGCACATCGCGCTGGCGCAGGCTGTGTTCCCCGCGGGCACGAGCGGCACGCAACTCGACGTACTCGCCCGCCAATTCCTATGGAAGGACGGCCTGACCTACCTGCACGGCACGGGCCACGGCGTGGGACATTTCCTCAATGTGCACGAAGGCCCGCACCAGATAAGGCTCAACTATGTGCCTGCCCCGCTGACCGAGGGCATGGTCACGAGCAACGAGCCGGGTCTCTACCGCGAAGGCGTGCACGGCATCCGCTGCGAAAACCTGATGCTTTGCGTGCCGGCAATGGATACGGAGTTCGGCCACTTCCTGCAGTTTGAGACGCTGACGCTTTGCCCGTTTGACCTCGGGCTGTTTGACCTCGGCATAATGACGCCCGACGAAATAACCTGGGTCGACGCATACCATGCCGAGGTACGCGAAAAGCTCACGCCGCTGCTCACCGACGAGGAGGCTGCGTGGCTTGCAGAAAAAACCAAAAAACTAACATCTAAAAACTAAAAACTGATATGGCATTAATACTACCGCTTAGGGGTAAGACCCCCGTAATAGGCAAAGACACATTCCTGGCCGAGAACGCTTCAGTAATCGGAAACGTGGAGATGGGCTCGGAGTGCAGCGTATGGTTCAACACCGTGCTGCGCGGCGACGTCAACAGCATCCGCATCGGCGACCGCGTTAACATTCAAGACGGTTCGGTGCTCCACACCCTCTATAAAAAATCTACCATCGAGATTGGCAACGACGTGTCGATCGGCCACAACGTCACTATCCACGGCGCTAAGATTCACGACCTGGCCCTCATCGGCATGGGCGCGGTGGTGATGGACGACGCCGAAGTGGGAGAGGGCGCCATCGTATCGGCCGGCGCCGTTGTGCTGTCGCGCACCAAGATTGGCCCCAACGAGCTGTGGGGCGGCGTTCCCGCCAAGTTCATCAAGATGGTTGACCCCGCGCAGAGCAAGGAAATCAACCAGAAGATTGCCCGCAACTACCTCCTCTATTCCCGCTGGTACACCCACCCCAACGAGCACAACCCCCTCGACGATTAACCTATTTATAAGTCCTATCCTATCATGAAAAAGCTATTAGTCGCCAGCGTCCTTGCGCTGGCGCTCGCCACAGCCACGGCGGCCACGACAAGGGAGAAAATGACGGTCGACGGCATCTCGCGTGAAATCAAGGTGCATGTCCCCGACGAACTTCCGGCCGACGCGCCGCTCGTAATCGCCTGCCACGGCGCCAATCAGGACGCCAACTGGCACGACAGCAACTCGCAATGGACGGCTGTGTCTGACACGGCCAAGTTCGTTATGGTGTTTCCCGAGGGCATCGACAAGTACTGGGACGTATCTGGCAATCGCGACATCAACTTCATCCTCGCCATCATCGACAAGATGCACGAGGAGCACGGCACCAGCATGAGCCGCGTCTACCTCTCCGGATTCTCGATGGGCGGCATGCTCACCTACCATTGCGCCAACCGCATCCCCGACCGCATCGCGGCATTCGTGCCTGTCAGCGGCTATCCCATGGGCGACAAGAGCGCCTACGCTTCGCGCCCCGTGCCCATCATGCATGTGCACGGCACGGGCGACGACGTGTGCGTGTTCAGCGGCGTGCAGCCGACCCTCGACAACTGGATTAAGCACAACCAGTGCAAAACTACTCCAGAGGTAATCAAGCCATACCCAGCCAACAAGCCCGGCTCAGGCGCCACGCTCACCAAGTGGACCGACGGCCTGGACGGCGTGGAGGTACAGCTGCTTGAGTTCAAAGACAAAGGCCACTGGCAGTCGGAGGATCCGAACTTCTGCCTCACCAGCATCGAGGCCTGGAACTTTATGAAGCGCTGGAGCCTCGGCCCTGACGCTCCGAAGGTAAGCGCGTTTGAGCCTGAAAACGGCGCGTTCGACCTGCCGCTCGATGGCATGCAGGTGACTATGACGTTTGATATGGAGGTTGACGGTTCGGAGGCCTTCGCCCGTCTCGAAAACGACGACGCTACAGTCAATCTTGGCATCAGCGCCGCCGGCAACGTACTGACGCTCACCGTGCCCGCCGTCGAGCGTGGCGAGTATCTGCTGACCGTAGGCAACGTAAAGGGCGAGAACGGCGGCGTGCTCAAGACCTATAAGGCCACATATTACTTTGGTGAGGAAGAGGTCGGCCTCGAGCCCTCGTATGAGGTGATATTCCATCCCGACCTCCGCGCCGAGCAAAGCACCGTAGGCGAGGGCATTCCCACCGGTTGGCATCGCGTCAACACCCGCGCCAATGGAGAGAAGGACGAGCAAGGCTCGGGGAGCGCCAACACAGGCGGCGCCCGCATGAAATATTTCGAGCAGGGCGGCGACTTTGCCGAGGGCTTCTACCTCAGCGCCCGTGACTACGACAAGTGTGAAATCACCTACGGCAAATATACTCCCGACTATGCCCTGCATCTGACCAAGGGCAAGTACGTGGCCACGTTCAACTCCGCTTTCTGGAACGAAGGTTCGATGAGCGGCGACGTCAAGTTTGACTTCGCCGTCAAGAGAGCCAGCGGCGCCGTGGTGGCCACCTTCCCCTCGCTCCCGTCGTCGTCAAACCTCAACGAGGGCACTGGCATGATCGAAGGCTCTACCCGCCACGAGTGCGAGTTCTCGGTTAAGGCCGACGGCAACTACCGCATCACCTGGAGCATGGCTCAGGGCTGGGCCGCCGTGATTGTGGGCAACCTCAAGATCACCACCGCTATGAGCCAGGCTGAGAAGTACAAGGGCGAATTCCTACGCACCTACAAGCAGGCACAGGACCTCTATGCCTCAATTCCCGAAGAAAGTCGCTCTAAGCCCGCCGCCACCAACCTCAACAGGGCCATCAACAAATACGATGGACTCGTTTCCAACGCTCCGTCGGTGTACACCAAGGCCATCACCGAACTTACCAAGGCCATTGCCCGCGCATCCTCGCTTTCGGGCATCGATGACGTAACGGCCGACCACGGAGAGGTTATATCCGTAGAGCATTTCAATATGCTTGGCCAGCCTGTTAGCGCCGACGCGAAAGGCATGACCATCACGATTATCCGTTACGCCGATGGCGCCACCAAAACCGTCAAGAGCGTGAAGTAACAACCGCTCGCACAAAAACAAAAGATGCCGCCTCGGTTGTGGGGCGGCATCTTTTTGTTTTTAAGGCGTCTTTGCCTTTTTGGGCGAGATTGAGAGGCGGTATTGCACGCGTGCCATAAAGTATGAGGGGAGGGAGTTGGAGTACGTCTCAATGCGGCCCTGAGCGTTAACCGATACGTTGGCTTGGGTGAGTTGGCGCAGCATGTCGAATCCGTCGAGCGATATGGTCCACCTCTTGGTGGGTGTGTACGAGAGGGTTGCGATCCATACCCATTGCGGCTTGCTGAGGGCCGGGTCGCTCATACCGAGGCGGTTGTACATCCGCAGTTGCGTTTGCGCGTAGAAATGGGCAGGGAGTTGGGCTCTGATGCTGATGTAGGGATTGGCGTTTCCGACATTGTTGGGAGTCGAACCGTACATGCCGCTGTTGGAGGAGCGAGTCCACAAAGCGGAGATACCGGCGGACGCGTTGATGCCGTGGGCACTGTACGATGCTTCGGACATGAGATTTACGCTAAGCGAGCGGGCGTCTGAGGGTTGTGGCTCACCAGTGCCGAGGCTAATCAAGTTAGTATAATTGTAGTAGCTGCCAAAGGCAATGACTGAGACGTGCCATTGCTGGCTCTTGCCGTAGGTGGAGTTGAACTGGCCGCTGAAAAAGAGTGACCAGTTGCCGTCGACATTATATGCCTTGTATCGGCGCACGCCCGTGGTGGGATCGAGCGAGTAGCCCGAAGAGACGTCCCGCTGCTGGTATGAGCCGCCGAAGTTGCCGGATACCTGCGTCTGCGATTTTTTGGCGAAATGCGAGTAATAAAGGCTCATGTTATGCGTCAGGCTGGAGCGCAGGCTGGGATTGCCGATGTAAATATTAAGGGGGTCGGCATCGTCGACTATGTCAATCATGCGCATCAGGTCGGGGGCCGACATTGTGAGCGAATAACTTGCTGAATATGTATCGTAGGCCTTGTTGTTGCTTTTATTAAGGTTGAGATTGATTGAGCCCCTATTGACCAGGCACCAGGTGTGCCGGGGGTCAACATCGACAGAACCGCGAATGTAGTGCAGTCGCTTGGTAAGTATCTGCACGGGTAAAGTGACATTTAGCGAAGCATTGCAATCGCTAAGTTTGAATTTATGGTTAAAATTCGGAGTGATGTCGTGGGTTGTGGTATGGTCATGCGAAGAGTAAGAGTTGTGGGCATCGAGAGTTTCCTTTATCTGCTCGAGGGCCAGGAGGTCAAACCGGCCGGTGGCATCAGCCTGGATTTGAGCCAAATACAGGTTGGACGTCTGTTCGTGCCAGTGGTCGTCAAAGCTGTACTTAATGTCCATGCGAGTCTTTGAGCTGAACACATAGTTGTAATTGACGTCGGCCGCTATGCTGTAATTGCGGTTAGGATGTCCGGCAGTTCGCTGTCGTTGGCCAAGTCCGGGGACGGCTTCGTTACCATAGTTGATGAGGTAGCGGTTGTGGCTTGTGGAATGCGAATGTGCGTAGTTGGCTTTGACGTGGGTAGAGAGCCAGTCAGGCGAGCCGTGGAATTTTATGTCTGCCCAAGCCTCGGCGTTGGCGTTGTGGTTTACGCTCGTGCTCCCTGAAGCGCGCAGGCTCTGGTTGATGAGGCTGTCGCGCATCTCGGGGGTGACGTCTCCGGCCATCAGTCGGTTTAGCAGGCCCATCCACTGCTCGCCGGTGAGTTCGGAATTGTACATGGCCTGGGCATCGGCGCTGCTGCCGTCAGAGTTGGAGTAGCTGTAGCTCGGGGATGCAGACCACCGTATATAATCAGAGAAATTTGAGAGGCGGTGCCAGGTGCTGACGTTTATGTTGCTTGTCTTGCTGTTGCTGCGAGAGTATGAGTAGTTGTTGTTCTGGGGCAAGAAGTTGACCACTGAAGTGGTGGAGGTAAGATAGTTTTCTTTGTAACTGACATAGGCGTTGCCGCGAAAGCTTTTCTTATTCTTGTCAATGTTGTAGTCGAAGCCGCCGTTAATCAGTTCTGAACGTCCGGAGCCGACATTAGTGGCTTTATCCATGAAGCCATAACTGTTGTCTCCGCCCGGGCTTTGGTCGCTGCCCAGATTATTGACGTTGCCAAAGATTGAAAAGCGGCTGTGGGTTGTGTAGTTCAGTCCGAATAAGTGGCCCAGGTAGCGGTCGTGGCTGCCGTATCCGCCCTCGGCATTCAATATCCATCCGTGGCTGTACTCCTTTTTTAGCTTTACGTCCATTACGTATTTCTTGTCAGAGTCCAAGTC
>CAMWUM010000105.1 GCA_947177435.1 uncultured Muribaculaceae bacterium | reverse complement strand
CGATAACTCTTTCGATCAGGCCGTGCACCTCGGCAAGGTGTTCCACGACGAATTGGTCAACTATGGCATCCCCGCCGTTGAGGCCAAGTACAGTGTGGCGCCTGGCCGCGAACACCGTGCGTTCGGCGGCTTCTCGATGGGTGCGCTCTGCGCCTGGTACCAGATGGCCTATGGTCTCGACAATGCCAAGTACTATTTGCCTCTGAGTGGCGACCTCTGGATTTACGACAACGAAAACCAAAAGCAGCCCGCGTCGGTGGCCGCAGCCTGGCTGAGCGTGCGCATCGCAGCCGCCCCACAAGACTTTATGGTGTACGGCTACACCGGCACCGAGGACATCGCCGGCACGCCAGAGCATAATCTATTTGAAGCCCTCCGCGTTCATGCCCCGCAGTTCGTCATCAACCAGCCCGGCGGCAACGCCGTTTTCAAGATGAAGCCCGGCGGTCAGCACTACTATGGCGATGTCAACCAATATCTTTACGAAATCCTCCCTCTCCTATTTAAATAATCAAAAATGGCAAATACAAAGATACAGGCACCGGAGGTGCACGAGATGGGTGAGTTGAGGATGCCTAAGCCTGAGACGGAGGTGCTCCCTAATGGGGCGGTGCTGAGCGTGATTGATGGCGGCTCGCAGGAGATAAACGATTTTTCGATCGTATTTGCGGGCGGTCAGGCCGAAGCGTCGTCACCGGCTGAGGCAAAGGTAATGGCTTCCGTTATGCCCGAGGGGGCGGGCGGACTGTCCGGTGCAGAGGTGTCGGAGGCGTTGGATTTCCGAGGGGCGAGACTCAATGTGTATTGTGGTCGGCATCATACAGTGTTTGACGTGGCTTCGCTCAACTCTATGGTCGATGGCGTGTTTGACATCGGCCGCCGCATACTGCTCGACCCGGCTTTTGACGCTAATGTCGTAGAAAATATGCGTGAAAGAGCGGCCAATGATCTGGCGTTGCAGCAAAGCAAGGTGGAGAATATCAGTCGCATAGCACTCAATCCGTTAATTATGGGCCCGTCCCATCCCGAGGCTCAGCCAGAAACGCCGGAGCAGGCATTGTCTGTTGTGCCCGACGCCTTATGCCGCCTCCACGAGCGCATCGTGCGCGCCAAGGGGTGCCATGCGTTTTTGAGCGGGCGCGTGCCTGAGAGCGTGCGCCGCGAAGCCCGCGAGTTGCTGATGTCTTTGCCCTCGGGCGACGGGTGCCCGCTGAGTGTTTATCCTTACGAGCCCGAACCGCCGCAGAGGGTGGATGTCGCCAAGGCAGGCGCCTTGCAGAGCAGTGTCAGGTGTGCGTTGCCCGCTCCGGCGCGCAGCAATCCCGACTATGTGCCTCTGCGCATGACGGTTAAGGCCTTGGGAGGCTATTTCGGCAGCCGTCTGATGAAGAACATTCGCGAGGACAAGGGTTATACCTACGGCATCTCGGCCTACCTGCTTGGTGCTATCGACGGCAGTTACATATCAATCAGCGCTCAGGCCGACGAGGCTTATGTTGACGCTCTGATTGAGGAGGTGCGCAAAGAACTGTCGCTTATGGGCTCGGAGCCTATTGGCAGTGACGAGCTGCGACGCCATAAGCAGCACATCGCCAGCGAGTTGATGCAAATGATTGACGATCCGTTCGCTGTCAACGACTACTACCGTACACAGGCTATCCTCGGTCTTGCCGATGGCTACTACGAGCGGCAAGTGGAAGTGGCGTCCGCTCTCAGCCCTGAACTGATTATGGAGATGGCCGCGCGCTATTTCCACGCCGACTCACTGCGCATAGCCGTGGCCGGGGCGTGAATGTTCCACAATTTATCTACTTTTAGCGCAAAACGTGGAACAATTATTTTCTATTGTGGATTTTTTTGTGTTACTTTGCAATCTGAATGCAAAACAATCCGACTATGGGAAAAATCATAGCTATAGCCAACCAGAAGGGCGGAGTGGGGAAGACCACCACTGCCATCAATCTTGCGGCTTCGTTGGCCGCCGAGGGCAAGAAGGTGCTGCTGGTCGACGCAGACCCGCAGGCCAACTCGACTTCCGGTTACGGCATCGACCCGAGGACGATGGATTCGTCTATCTACGAGTGCTTGGCCGACGGGTACCCGGTGGATGGTGCCCAGGTGGCCACTTGTGTCGAAGGCCTCGACCTGCTTGGTTCGCGCATCGACCTTGCCGGCGCCGAGATTGAACTTATCAGCAAGCCCAACCGCGAGAACGTGATGGCAGGCCTGCTGGCTCCGGTCAAGGACAAATACGATTACATACTCATCGACTGCTCGCCCTCACTGGGATTGATCACGGTCAACGCCCTGACGGCGGCCGACTCGGTGATTATACCTGTGCAGGCCGAATACTTCGCTTTGGAGGGCATCAGTAAGTTGCTCAACACCATACGCATCCTCAAAACTCGCCTCAACCCTGAATTGGAGATCGAGGGCTTCTTGCTGACGATGTACGATGCTCGCCTGCGCTTGGCCAACCAGATTTACGAAGAGCTCAAGGGCCACTTCGGACAGATGGTGTTCAACACCGTCATACCCCGCAATATCCGCCTTAGCGAGGCGCCGAGTCACGGCCTGCCCGCACTGCTCTACGACCCGGACAGCCGAGGTGCTACAAGCCACGTGATGCTCGCCAAAGAGCTGATAGCCAAGAACAGGCACGCCAAGAAGAAAACAACCCCAACAGCATAAGCCATGGCAACACCCCCGAAACGCAACGCTCTGGGCCGCGGCCTCGACGCGCTCATATCGATGGACGATGCGCCGGCTCGCGGCAGTTCGGCCATCAGTGACGTACCCCTGGCGCGCATTTCGCCCAATCCCGACCAGCCTCGCCGGATGTTTGATGAGGAGAGCATACAGGAACTGGCCACCTCGATTCGCGAGTTGGGTATAATCCAGCCTCTGTCGCTCAGAAAGACTGGGCCGGACACGTACCAGATTATCGCCGGCGAGCGCCGCTACCGTGCTGCCAAGCAGGCCGGACTCGTGAGCGTGCCCGCCTACATACGCACGGCCAACGACATGGAACTCACCGAGATGGCTCTTATCGAGAACATCCAGCGCGAGGACCTGAACGCGATAGAAATCGCCTTGTCGTTCAAGAAACTCATTGACCAGTACAGCCTCACGCAGGAAAAACTCAGTGAGCGCATAGGCAAGAAGAGGGCTACTATCGCCAACTTCCTGCGCCTGCTCAAGTTGCCGGCAGAGGTGCAGCTTGGCCTGCGTGACCGCCAGGTGGATATGGGCCATGCCCGCGCGTTGCTCACCATCGACTCGCCCGAGCTCCAGCTTAAGCTTTACAAGGAGATTTTGAAGCATGGCCTGTCGGTGCGCAAGGTTGAGGAGCTCGCCAAGGCTTACCAGAGCGGCCGCATTCCCGAGGAAAAGGAGAAGCCGGCCGGCGGATCGCGCATGCTGGCCAGTGACTACAAGGTGCTTCGCGATCACCTGTCAACAGCTTTTAACTCCAAGGTGCAGTTCTCTTGCGACAAGACTGGCAAGGGCAAAATCACCTTCCCCTTCAACGATGACGGCGAGCTCATGCGACTCATCGCCATCTTCGACAGCATGAACCCCAATCAGAAATGACCATGAAGCGCTGGGCGACGGTAATATTAGCGGCAGCACTGGCGTGGGCATCGGCCCTCGCCCAGGAGCCCGACTCGACCGAGTTGGCGCCTCTGATTCCTGTCTCGCCCCAGCAGTACGGCGAGGCCACGGCCGTGACGGTCGACGAGTTCGACATGCGCGGAGACAGCCTCGACGTGTTCCTTGCCGACACCATCCCCGTGGCCCGCGCCGAGCAGAAATGGCAGGGCTACAACGTATGGGAGGAGCGCGAAGTGACGTTCAGCCCAAACCCCACGCGCGCCGTGTGGATGTCGGCCCTCTTCCCCGGCCTGGGCCAGGTGTACAACCGGCGCTACTGGAAGTTGCCGCTCGTGGCCGGCGGATTTCTCGGCCTGGCTTATGCCACGTCGTGGAACAACGGCATGCTCGTTGATTATACTCGAGCCTACCGTGACATAATGGATACCGACCCCGAGACGAAATCGTACATGAACTTCTTCCCGCCCACTATGCAGGAGAGCGACCTTGACAAGACGTGGCTTACCAGCGTGCTCAAGAGCCGCCGCGACTTTTACCGCCGCAACCGCGACTTGTGCATCATAAGCATGGTGGGCGTATATTTCCTGGCAATGATCGACGCTTACGTCGACGCCTCCCTCTCTCACTTCGACATTTCCCCCGACCTGTCGATGGACGTGGCCCCGGCGCTGATGCGCGACGGGCGCAACACATTGCCGTCCGTCGGCCTGGTATGGGCCTTCAACTTTTGACCATCTCACGCCTCAACATATTTATTAATGATGAACGCCAAATCTATCATATCAGCCCTAATGCTTGCCGCCGGCGCGGCCGCATGGGCTCAAAACGCGGCCGACAGCGCGGCCATTATCGCCCCCTCTTCGTTTGACACCGACGTGCATGAGTTGCAGAATAACTGGTTCTTGCGCCGATATGCCGTGATGGACAGCACCGCCCAGCACGCTCGCCAGCAGCCCGTGTCGGACGAGGTGTACATCGACCGCCTCCAGCGCCTGCAGACGGTGATGTCAATGCAGTACAACGATGTGGTGCGCGGATTTATCGAACTTTATTCCCAGCGCAAGCCCCAGTTGGTAGAGAATATGCTCGGCCTGAGCCTGTACTACATGCCCATATTCGCGGAGGCCCTCGAGCGCCACGGCATGCCTCAGGAACTTAAATACCTGCCCGTAATCGAGTCGGCCCTCAATCCCAACGCCGTATCGCCAGCCGGAGCCGCAGGCCTCTGGCAGTTCATCACTTCTACAGGAAAAGGCCAGGGGCTGGAAATCAATTCGCTTGTCGATGAGAGGCGCGACCCGTGGACCTCGACCGAGGCCGCTGGCACCTACCTGAAAAAACTCCACGACATATATAATGACTGGAACTTGGCCATTGCCGCTTACAACTGTGGCCCTGGCACCGTCAACAAGGCCATCAACCGTGCCGGCGGCACAATCGGCCAGGACAACGACTATTGGCAGATTTACTATTACCTGCCCACCGAGACGCGCGGATATGTGCCCGCCTTCATCGCGGCCAATTACGTGATGAACTATTACGGCGAGCACGGCATCAAGCCCGTGCTGGCACGCATGCCGATGGTTGTTGATACCGTGCACGTCACCAACCGCGTGCATTTCGACCAGATTTCAGCCGTGCTCGGTATTCCCATCGACGAACTTCGAGCTCTCAACCCTCAGTACCGCAAGGACATAATCCCCGGCAACGCCAAGGAGTACGTGCTCACCCTCCCCGCTATGCAGGCTTACTGCTACCAGGTGAACGAGCCCACAATCATCGGTTACAATGCCGACACCTACAACACCGCACCCACCGTTACCCCCGGCCAGACCCAGGCCGTGGTAGAGAAGGAGGATAATGTCGGCAAATATCGTGAGGAGACCACCACCGTATATCACAAGGTGAAGCGAGGCGAGACGCTCAAATCCATCGCTGACCAGTACGGAGTCACGGCTCAAAGCATCCGATCGGCCAACAATCTTTCGTCGTCGCGTGTGCGCACCGGCAAGACTCTTAAGATTGTGGTCGTCAAGAAAGTTTACTTCGATCCCGAAGCCGCCGCTATGGCTGCCGCATCTGACTCAACGGCAGTGGATTCAGTGGCCGCTGTGCCCGAGGTCGCTCCCGAGAAGCCTGCTAAGACCACGCCTGCTAAGACCACGCCAGCAAAGACTACTCCGGCAAAGACCACGTCTCAGCCCAAATATACGACCTACACCGTCAAGTCGGGCGACACGCTCGGTAAGATCGCCAAGAAGCATGGCACCACCGTGGCCGCTGTCAAGAAGGCCAACGGCTTGCGCTCCGACATGATCAAGCCCGGCCAGAAACTCAAGATTCCCAAGAAATAATCGTCAAATTGTCAAATTGACAAACTGAATCATAAAATGTCAAAAAACAGCAAGAACAATCAGCCTGCCGAGGCGATGCAGATCGACCCCGGCTCGCTCAACGCAGCGCAGCTGCCCGAAAACGCCTTCCGGGAGCTTGCCAAGGATGAGGAGTACACGCCGCTTATGCATCCGGCCCATGACTATCCCGAGGCCACGCCTTACTCCGTAACTATGGGCCTGGTGATGGCCGTAGTGTTCAGCGCCGCTGCCGCGTACCTGGGCCTGAAAGTAGGCCAGGTGTTTGAGGCCGCCATCACCATCGCCATCATCGCCGTCGGCCTGTCGTCAGCCTTGGGCAAGAAGAATGCTCTCGGCCAGAATGTTATCATCCAGTCGATTGGCGCTTGCTCGGGCGTTATCGTGGCCGGTGCAATTTTCACGCTCCCGGCTCTCTACATCCTGCAGAGCCAGTTCCCCGAAATTACTGTTAACTTCCTGCAGATATTCCTCAGTTCTCTGCTTGGTGGCGTGCTCGGCATCCTGTTCTTCATCCCCTTCCGCAAGTATTTCGTGAAGGATATGCACGGCAAGTACCCCTTCCCCGAGGCCACGGCCACCACTCAAGTGCTCGTCAGCGGCATCGCTGATGCGGGAAAGGCTGTGAAGAAGGGGGCGGAGAAAGTAAAGAAAGGCAGCCAGGCTAAATTGCTCGTCATCGCTTCGCTTGTCGGTGGCATTTACGATTACGTCGTAGCCACCTTTGGCACCTGGGCCGAGACCGTCACCTCCACGGCTTACGGTTGGGGCCACAGCCTTGCG
>CAMWUM010000104.1 GCA_947177435.1 uncultured Muribaculaceae bacterium | reverse complement strand
GTGCGCCGCGGAGGGTGATGCCAATACAGCCTTCGAATATGCCATATCGCTCACAGACACGTCGGAGTACGAAATGCTGCCGTCGCAGCTGTGCCGCCAGGCCTTGCTGCTGTACCGCATCAGCAACGACGGCGAGGACGTGGAGCGCCTGGTGGCCTCTATCACCTGCTATGAGCGTGCCCTCACAGCCGATCCCGACTCGGTCGAGGCTTTCGTCAGCACCCTCGACAACGACAGCCGCGCCGACATGAAGTTTGTCCACGACCTCAACATGCGCCTCAACCATCCGCAAGACTATTCGGAGTACGAGGAGGGAGAAACTGCCGAGCTGACCGACTCCTTGCCCACCGCCCAGCCCTGACGCCATGCTCACAATCTACAAAGCGTCGGCCGGATCGGGCAAGACCTACAATCTGGCTAAATACTACATCAAATTTCTCCTCGGCATCAAGGATAAGGACCGCGAGGCCCGAGCCAAAACCGAGGCGGAGCGCCTCGACGTATGGCAACTCAACCTTGACCGCGAGCGCCAGGCGCTGAAAATCAACAATCGTCACCGCGCCATCCTGGCCATCACCTTCACTCGCAAGGCTACCGAGGAGATGAAGCAGCGCATCGTCGCCCAACTCTCCGCCCTGGCGCGCATGCCCAAGCCTGACGAAAAGGACGCCGAATACGCCGACGCCCTCATGGCCGATCTGCACTGCTCGAGGGCCGACCTGAAGCTCGCCGCGCAGATATCCCTGCAGCAGCTGCTGTTTGACTACCAGAACTTCCACGTCTCCACCATCGACTCCTTCTTCCAGAGGGTGCTCCATACGTTCGCCCGCGAGATTGACATACAGACCGACTACCAGGTCGAACTCAACGACAAGCAGGCCATGCAGACGGCCGTGGGCGAGATGCTCGACGACTTCAACACCGCCGACCGCCTCGATCCCGACATAAAAAAGGCCCAGCTCGGCCTTTGGCTCTACGACTACATGCGCTCACTCATCTACGAGGGCAAGAAGGCCGACTTCCTCAACCGCGACTCTTACGCGCATTCCAACCTCGTCGACCTCGTGGCCCAAATCAGCAAAGAGAGTTTCAAGCCGTACAAGGATGCCATGGGCGCCTACCTGGAATCCGACCGGCTCGAGCTGTTTGCCCAGACCATCCGCAAATACCAAGACGGCATAATCGATGCGATAAAGACTGACGCCCAGGCCACGGTCACCGACACAGAAATCGAAGCCCTCGGCAAGCTGCGCTCAAAAAAGCCACAGACCATCGTCCGCGACTACCTGCTCCGCGGCCGTCCTGTGCGCAATATGGATACCTGGACCGATACGCAGGCGATGCTCGACCTCATCGCCCCAGGCACAGACGTAGCATCGGTGCCGCCTGACGTCAAAGCCATGATAGAGCGCTCATACGCCCGCCACTGCGTATACTACACCATCGAGTCGATCAGCGCCGCCCTCACCCAACTCGGCCTGCTGCGCCATGCCTGGGGGTACCTCAACAAACTGATGCAGGACAACAACCTGGTGCTCATCTCCGACACCAACGAACTGCTCAAAAAGGTCATCGGCAGCGACGAGACGCCGTTCGTCTACGAGCGCATGGGCCTGCAGCTGGTCCACCATCTGATCGACGAGTTCCAGGACACGTCCACCATGCAGTGGGCCAACCTGCTGCCGCTGGTCAGCATCGGCATCAACGACCGCGACGACAGCCTCATCATCGGCGACGAAAAGCAGTCGATCTACCGCTTCCGCAACAGCGACTCGTCGATCCTGCACCATCAGCTCGACGAGCAGTTCGCCACTGACCAGATTGAGCACAAGGGAGCCGAGCCGAAGGAAAACACCAACTACCGCAGTTCGCCCGACGTCGTCAGGTTCAACAACTCCCTCTTCTCGCTTATGGCCCGCGAGCTTGGCGTCGATGGATACGAAAACGTGGCGCAGGGCATCAACGAGACGCATCCGGGCCACGTCAAGTTCATAACCACCCGACCCAAGTCGCGCGGCTCGGGCGAAGACTCCGAGGCCAAAGTCCTGGAGGAGATGACGGCAGAAATCGTCAGGATGACCGGCGAGGGCAAGTACGACTACAAGGACATTGCTGTGCTCGTCGACACCAACCGCCAGTGTGCAAAGGCCGTCGACCACCTGGTCGAGGCCGGCATTCCGGTACTATCCGACGAGGCGCTGTTCCTCTACAAGTCCTGGGCCGTGCAGCTCGTAATCAATACCCTAAAAATCATCGACCGCGAGCAGAGCGGCGACACACGGCGACCCGAAGCCGCCGACATCCGCATGCGCGCCACCAACGCGCAGATGCACAACGTAATCAGCCAGTACGAACTTTTCATCAAGGACGGAGCATCCACCCCCTCCGAAGCCCTCGCCCGCGCCATGCTCAGCCTCGACGCCGTCCCCGACGCCGAGGTGGGCGCCAGCATCGAGCGCATCATGGCCCACCGCCCGTCCTCGCTCGCCGCGCTGATCGAGACGGTGATCGAGGAGCAAATCCCAGACCCCGCCGCCCGCCTTGCGCACAGCGCCTACCTCTCGGCCTTGCAGGACGCCGCCATACTCTTCGCCTCAAAAAACCGAGGCAAAGGCGCCGCATCGCTCCACGCGTTCCTCGACTGGTGGGACGCCAACCCGCGCCTGGCCATCGGCGGCGCCTCTGAGGCCGACGCCGTTAAGGTAATGACCATCCACAAGTCCAAGGGCCTGGAATTCCCGTGCGTGCTAATCCCGTTCTGCAAGTGGCACACCGCCTGGAAGGACGGCCCGCGCACCCCCACCATCTGGACCAATGCTCTGAAAACCAACATCGACGTGCTCAACTCCGCCGCCGAAAAAGCCGGACTGAAGCCTCTCGACATCTCCAACGCCCCCGATGCCCTGTACGTCAGGCTCGACAAGCGCGTCCGCATGGCCACGTCGCCATTCCTCGCCGACTTCAACCGCGAGTGGGGTCTCGCCATTGCCGACACGCTCAACAAAACCTACGTCGCCTTCACCCGAGCCAAGTCGGAACTGATCGTATGGTGCGAAGTGCCCAAGGGAAACGGCAAGACCAAGACCAAACCCAAGCCCGACGCCGGCGTCATCGGCGTGCCCATCTCAATGGCCTGCTCTGCCGGCAGCCCCGCCGGCGTGCCCGAGGATCTTTGCCTCGACCTGTCGGCCCATAAAGGCGACGAGCCTGAGATACTCGTTGAGATTGGCCAACCCACCGTAAAGAAACTATCCGCAAAAGAAATAAAGGAACTCGAGGAAAAAGCCGAACGCGACCGCTTGGCCATCACCGTGGGCTACGACGTGGAGATGCGCCCCGACGCTGTCTCCTTTACTTCTATAATAGAGGAGCAGGATGAGGCGGGAGCCGAGGTTATCGACAAAGAGCCAAAGCCCAAGCCGCATTCCAAAATCCAGGACGAAGGCACATTGCTCCACGAAATCATGGCCAACGTTGTGCATGCCTCCGACCTGCCCCATGCCGTGCGCCTGGTAACGCGCCGCCACCACGTCGACCCGGCCAAAGCCGCCGAGTACGAGCAGATGCTCGCCAGCCTCCTGGCCGACGAGCGCACAAAATCCTGGTTCGATGGTTTCGAACGCGTTTACATCGAGCAGCCCATATACATACCCGGAGCCAAGGAAGACATACGCCGCCCCGACCGCGTGGTGGTCTATGCCGACGGCTCGGTCGACTTGCTCGATTATAAGTTCGGCGAAGCGGACCCGCACCCCGAGACATACTACTGGCGGGTACGCCAGTACATGCGTCTGCTGCGCTCCATAGGCCACGACCGCGTGCGCGCCTTCCTGCTGTATCCCCGCACCGGCCTGATTCATCCCGTTCCCCCTAAACCGTGAACTCATGTGGGTAACATTAGCCATCGTATCGGCCCTGTGCCTGGGCTTCTATGACATCTTCAAGAAAATATCTGTGCGCGCCAACAACGTGCTAATGGTGCTGATGCTCAACACCATCTTCGGTGCGCTGTACCTCTCGCCCGTCATCGTCTCGGGCTTGGCTCACGGCTATTATGGCTTCGGCAATACCCTCGCCGGCCATCTGCTCATCATGGTCAAGGCACTGATCGTGCTCGGTTCGTGGCTGCTGGGGTACTTTGCCATCAAGCACCTGCCGCTCACCATCCAAGGGCCCATCAACGCATCGCGGCCGGTGATGGTGCTTGTGGGCGCGCTCGTCATCTTTGGCGAGCACCTCAACCTGCTGCAATGGATAGGCATTTCGCTCGGCTTCCTGTCGCTCTTCTTCATCTCGCGCCTGGGAGCCAAGGAAGGCCTGTCGCCACGCCACTCGCGGTGGATATGGATGTCGGTCGGAGCCACGGCGCTCGGAGCCGTCAGCGCCCTGTACGACAAGTACCTGCTCGGCCTGTACCGCCCTACGGAGGTGCAAGCCTGGTATTCGCTCTATCAGTGCGTGATAATGGTGGCCACCATCCTGATTATCCGCTCGTTGGGCATCAGCGCAGGCGACAAGTTCAGATGGCGCTGGTCCATACCCTGCATCGCCCTGTTCCTCACCGTGGCCGACCTGGCGTACTTCTATTCCCTGTCAGACCAAGCCTCAATGATAGCCGTAGTGTCGATGATCCGACGCGGCAGCGTGCTCGTCAGCTTCGTCTACGGCGTCCTCGCCCTCCACGAAAAAAACATCAAAGCCAAAGCCATCGACCTCGCCATCCTCCTCCTCAGCCTCGCCCTCCTCGTCCTCGGCTCAATGTAACAGTTCCTTTATCAACCTCTGCTTGACCTCTAACGGCGGATTGGATATGTCCACACGCTTTAGCTCTTGATATATAGGCATTGATGGTCGCACAAAACGGCGACGTCGCTTACCGTCGATGATGGCAGATATTTCAAAATGCCCCTTGGCATTGGATGATATACGGAAATCGAAAATCGTTCGCCCAAGATCATCAATAAATTCTCCCTGTCCTTCTGTTGAAGATCCATAACCAAAATCAGCGAGCGTGGCAGCCAAAGCTTTCTGTATGATTCCGCGCCAAGGCTGAGCGATGCCACTGCGCTCCGCATATCCATTAAACCGAGCGATCACTGAGGCTACGCGGTCGACAGTTGCCCTTGCGCCCTTTATATCGTTATTTCTGGCGAAATCCAACAAATCGACCATAGATATATCTGACGTTTTGCCACAGACGCTCAGTCGGTGGTCGCGATTAGGGCCAGTACCGCCTGTGTTGAAAATAAATGTCATATCATAGGCCGGAGCCAGTTGCCATCTGCCGCCCTCACTCAACATAAAAGAAAAATTCTTATTATGATCGTCGGTATTGTTGGCCATAACATTGAATACCAACCGCACGTACAGCTGGTTTATCTCGGACTCTGGGATTGACAGTTCACGACATACGGTAAACAAATCCTCGTAACTGCGAGCATCGGGGTCGACTGCCGCCAATGTCTGAATATGCACTTTTTCAGGCTTGCGGTCAAACCTCCTGGTCAAGAAATGATTGACCCCTTCCACTCTCAGCAGGCGGCTGGGCTCCATATCTAAGCCAGCGTCAATCGCCATCTCATAATACGCCTGCTCAATCTCAGCGATCGGCATCACTCTGTCACCAAATTTTAATATGCAATAATCGTAGCCGACGAGCCCGTCGATCTGTCCCGAGCGTATTTCTCCGGTCTCGTTATTAATGGCAAGAATGGCCTTCATTTGCCTTCCACCTGCCGATGTGCCCACGGATAGCAACGCCCTCATCGTCAGATCTTCGTCAGCACCAAGTTTTATGCCATCCCTATTGTCAAGTATATTTAGGGATAAGTCATACAGAGCCTTAACGTCAACGCCCTGTAATTTGCCGAGAGAAGCCACTGCCGGTTCGTACTCCAACGCACCCATGCCTCGACGCCCAATAAACATAAGCTTGTACAGAGGCGTCACCTTACCGCGCGGCACCCTATTATCTTTAATCCACTTGTCGAAGAGCGTATTGCCCCATGCGTCCGGCAGGGAATCGGCGATAAAAGGAGGCAAGCCTTGATAAAGGGGCCGATCGTCGCCATAGATTGGCAATACCCGATTGATCTTTGAAACAGAGGCAAGCAGCGGCGCGATATCGGGCACCGCAGCGTCCAAGTTAAATACAAAGTAAGTACGCCTCGTATTCGGTTCATACACCAGGCGGCCTATTTCATTGCCCCAAAGGTTTACTTTTAAGTATTCCATAACACATTAATGCCTTACACGCTGGCGCTTCACGTTATTTTTGTCATACAGATATGGCGATGGAGGGAGTTCGGGCAACAGTTGTTGCCAATTGTCGCCTAAGCCTATCGACTTAATCAGCCTCAGCAGCGTACCGAATGAGATATCAGACATATTGCCACTTTCAAACTTGTAAATTGTGGTCAGCCCCACGCCAGAAGCTAAAGACACCTCTTTGCGTGTAATATTAATTCTCAGCCTATAATCACGAAATCTTATGCCGAGCTCACGCACCGCATCACAAGTGGTCATTGATTTGCTGGTAAATATCTCCATAATGATATTTAAAGACAGAAATAGATATTAACATTCATATTAATGACACTTGCAAAGGTAACACTTATTATCCAAACCACCAAATTTTATACAACCTCAATCCCATCTCGATTACTCTGATAACCGTTGAACACGAAAAAGCCCCGGGCTGTTGCTCGGGGCTTGGTAGCGAATCAGGGACTCGAACCCTGGTTTCCGCCGTGAGAGGGCGGCGTGCTAGACCACTACACTAAATCGCCATTTCGTTTTTGACATTGCAAAGTTACGGCGTTTTTTTTAATTGACCAAATGTTTTTGCAATTTTTTTGA
>CAMWUM010000103.1 GCA_947177435.1 uncultured Muribaculaceae bacterium | reverse complement strand
CCACTTAACAAGCAATTAATAATAAAAAAATAAATAAAACTCAACTATTATGGGAAAAATTATTGGCATCGACCTTGGTACTACCAACTCGTGCGTATCTGTTCTCGAGGGCAAAGACCCCGTGGTGATTCCTAACAGCGAAGGCAGAAACACCACCCCCTCAATCGTAGCTTTCGTATCTGACGGCGAGCGCAAGGTGGGCGACCCCGCCAAGCGCCAGGCTATCACCAACCCCGAAGGCACCATTTACTCTATCAAGCGTTTCATGGGCGAGCGCTACGACGAAGTAGCCGACGACATCAAGCGCGTACCATACGAAGTGGTCAAGGGCGACAACGGCATGGCCCGCGTCACCGTCGACGGCCGCATCTACTCGCCGCAGGAAATCTCGGCGATGATTCTGCAGAAGATGAAGAAGACTGCCGAGGATTACCTGGGCCAGAGCATCGACGAGGCCGTGATCACCGTGCCCGCTTACTTCAACGACTCTCAGCGCCAGGCCACCAAGGAGGCAGGCGAAATCGCCGGCCTTAAGGTTAAGCGTATCGTCAACGAGCCTACCGCTGCTGCCCTGGCTTACGGCCTGGACAAGAGCGACAAGGACCAGAAGATCGCTGTGTTCGACCTTGGCGGCGGCACATTCGATATCTCTATTCTCGAGCTCGGCGACGGCATCTTTGAGGTGAAGTCGACCAACGGCGACACCCACCTCGGCGGCGACGACTTCGACCACGTAATCATCGACTTCCTCGCCAACGAGTTCCAGAGCGAGTACGGCGTTGACCTGCGTAAGGACCCCATGGCCCTGCAGCGTCTGAAGGAGGCTGCCGAGAAGGCAAAGATCGAGCTGTCGAGCTCTACCTCTACCGAAATCAACCTGCCTTACATCATGCCCGTCGACGGTGTGCCAAAGCACTTGGTAAAGACCCTGACCCGCGCTAAATTCGAGCAGCTGGCCGACAATCTGATCCAGGCTTGTATCGCCCCGTGCGAAAAGGCTCTGGCCGACGCCAAGCTCAAGGCATCTGACATTGACGAGGTGATCCTTGTAGGTGGTTCTACCCGTATCCCCGCCATCCAGGATATCGTAAAGAAGATTTTCGGCAAGGAGCCCAGCAAGGGCGTCAATCCCGACGAGGTTGTTGCCGTCGGCGCAGCCATCCAGGGCGGCATCCTTTCGGGCGACGTTAAGGAGAATATCGTGCTGCTCGACGTTGTGCCTCTGTCAATCGGCATCGAGACCCTCGGCGGCGTGATGACCAAGCTTATCGACGCTAACACCACCATCCCTGTCCGCAAGAGCGAGACCTTCTCGACCGCTGCCGACAACCAGCCCAGCGTTGAAATCCACGTGCTCCAGGGCGAGCGCCCCATGGCCAAGGATGACAAGACCCTCGGCAAGTTCCACCTCGACGGCATCGCACCCGCGCCCCGCGGCATCCCGCAGATTGAAGTTACCTTCGACGTTGACGCCAACGGCATCCTCAACGTATCGGCCAAGGATAAAGCCACCGGTAAGGAGCAGAGCATCCGCATCGAGGCATCTTCCGGCCTGACCGACGCCGAAATCAAGCGCATGAAGGACGAGGCTGCCGCCAACGCCGCTGCCGACGAGAAGGAAAAGACCCGAATCGAGACACTCCACAAGACCGACGCGATGGCATTCCAGACCCGCAAGCAGCTCCAGGAGCTCGGCGACAAGATTCCCGCCGACAAGCGTTCGGCTATCGAATCGGCCGTGGCCAAGCTCGAAGACGCCCACAAGGCTGGCGACGTAGACGCTTGCAACCGCGCCATCAAGGAAATCGAGGACGCATTCGGCGCTGCACAGCAGGATATCCTCAACGCCCAGGCTCAGGCCCAGCAGGCTCAGCAGCAGCAGGCCCAGAACCCCGGCGCATCAAGCGCAGGCCCCGATGACCACGTCACCGACGTAGACTTCGAGGAAGTGAAGTAACCCATCAATCTCCATATAAAAATAAGCGCGGCCCCGCAAGGCCGCGTTTATTTTTGGATAATCAGGATTTTTGTGTAACTTTGCGCAAAAGAAACAATTGAATTATGGAAAGAGAAGTAAGAGTGCGCTTTGCTCCGTCGCCGACGGGCCCGCTGCATATTGGTGGCGTGCGCACGGCCCTTTATAATTACCTGTTTGCCCGCCAGCATGGCGGCAAGATGATCCTCCGCATCGAGGACACTGATTCTAACCGCTTTGTGCCTGGCGCCGAGGACTATATCAATGAGGCCCTGGCTTGGCTTGGCATCGGCATTGACGAGGGCGTGCGCGAGGGAGGCCCTTACGGACCCTACAAGCAGAGCGAGCGCCGCGACATCTACCGCCAGCATGTGCGCCAGCTGCTCGACGCCGGCAAGGCTTACATCGCCTTTGACACTCCCGCTGAGCTTGAGGCTGCCCGCGCCGCCACGCCCAATTTCCAGTACGACGCGTCGACCCGCATGCAGATGCGCAACTCGCTGTCGCTGCCCGCCGACGAAGTGAAGCGGCTGATGGACGAGGGCGCGCAGTATGTGGTGCGCTTCCTCATCGAGCCTGGCCGCGAGGTGGAGGTCAACGACCTTATCCGAGGCAAGGTGGTGATCAAGAGCGATATCCTCGACGACAAGGTGCTCTACAAGAGCGCCGACGACCTGCCCACCTACCACCTGGCCAACATCGTCGACGACCACCTTATGGAGGTGTCGCACGTAATCCGCGGCGAGGAGTGGCTGCCGTCGGCTCCGCTCCACGTGTTGCTGTATGAGGCTTTCGGTTGGGCCGACACGATGCCCGCGTTTGTGCATCTGCCGCTGCTGCTCAAGCCTGATGGCAAGGGCAAGCTGTCGAAGCGCGACGGCGACCGCCTCGGCTTCCCCGTATTCCCGCTCGAATGGCACGACCCCAAGAGCGGCGACGTGAGCTCGGGCTACCGCGAGAGCGGCTACCTGCCCCAGGCCGTGGTCAACTTCCTGGCCCTGCTGGGCTGGAATCCCGGCGACGACTCGGAGGTGATGTCGATGGACGAGCTTATCGCCAAGTTCTCGCTCGACCACTGCTCCAAGTCTGGTGCCAAGTTCGCCTTTGAGAAGGGCAAATGGTTTAACCATACTTATCTGCAAGAACTCAGCGACGCCGAGCTTGGCAAGCTGTTCAAGCCCGTGCTCGAGGCCAACGGCGTGGACGTCAGCAAATACTCCGACGAATACATCGCCCAGGTGGCAGGCCTGGTCAAGGGCCGCATCAACTTCGTCAAGGATCTCTGGGATCAGGCCAAGTTCTTCTTCGTGGCTCCCGAGGAGTACGACCCCAAGGCTATCAAGAAGCGCTGGACGCCCGACACTCCCGCACAGCTTGAGGAACTGATCGCCGTGATGGACGCCGTGCCCGACTTCGGCGGCGCCGAAACAGAACCCGCCGTGCTGGCATACATCGCCGATAAGGGCTATCACCTTGGCAATCTCATGAATGCCTTCCGCCTCACCGTGGTTGGCGAGTGCAAGGGCCCCCACATGTTCGACATTACCCGTCTGCTTGGCAAGGAAGAGACATTCCGCCGCATCAGATTGGGTTGCGAGCGCATTTCTGTCAATGAATAGTTTCGGTCGGCGATACAGGCTCACGTCTTTCGGCGAGAGCCACGGCCCGGCTATCGGTGGCGTCATCGATGGCATAGAGCCCGGTCTCGCCATTGACCTCGGCGCCGTGCAGGCCGAACTCGACCGCCGGCGTCCGGGCCAGTCGACACTCACCACCGCACGCCTCGAGGCAGACCGCCTCGAGGTGCTTTCGGGTGTGTTTGAGGGTAAGACCCTGGGCACTCCCATCGGGTTTATCGTGCGCAACGCCGACCAGCGTCCCGGCGACTATGACCGCCACGCGTTGCGCCCGTCGCACGCCGATTACACATATCTGGCCAAGTACGGCATCCGCGACCATCGTGGAGGAGGCCGTGCCTCGGCCCGCGAGACCATCGCGCGCGTCGTGGCCGGTGCTTTTGCTCGCCAGGCGCTGGCGCTTAGGGGCATATCCGTGCACACCTACGTGTCGCAGGTCGGTGCTGTCACCTGCGACAAACCTTATGCTTCGCTGGATTTAAGCCTTACTGACACCAACCCCGTGCGCTGCCCCGACCCCGAGGTGGCCGCGCGCATGGAGGCTGAAATCCGCTCAGTGCAGAGCCAGGGCGACACCCTCGGCGGCGTCGCCACTTGTGTAATAGCAGGCGTGCCGGCCGGATTGGGGGAGCCTGTCTTTGGCAAACTGCAATCGCAACTGGCCGCGGCCATGCTGAGCATCAACGCCGCGAAGGGCTTTGATTACGGCATGGGCTTCGACGGAGCCTCGGGTCGAGGCTCCGAACTTAACGATGCCTGGCGGCCTGGCTTTAAGACAGCCACTAACCACAGCGGTGGCATCCAAGGCGGCATCAGCAATGGCCAGGATATCTATTTCCGTGTGGCCTTCAAGCCGGTGGCCACCCTGATGCGCGACATCGAAACAATCGACGACCAGGGTCGCCCTGTCACGCTCCCCGCTCGGGGCCGCCACGACCCCTGCGTACTGCCTCGCGCAGTACCCATCGTCGAGGCTATGGCCCTGATGGTGATTTATGACTCGCTGCTGTCGCAGACGATGTCGGCGAGTGTGCCGCGCACGTAGGCGATTAGTTGCTGGGGATTAACCTTGAATTGGAGGCCGCGCTGGCCGGCACTGACGTAGATGTGGTCAAAGTCGGTGGCGGTGGAGTGGAAGAACGTTGGGAACGGCTTTTTCATGCCCACGGGCGAGCATCCGCCGCGGATGTAGCCCGTCAGTGGCAAGAGTTCCTTCATCGGTATCATCTCTGCCTTCTTGGCGCCCGCAGCCTTGGCGGCCTTTTTGAGGTCGACCTCGCAGTTGCCGGGCACGACGCACACGAAGTGGCCGCATCGGTCGCCGTGGAGTACGAGGGTCTTGAATACCTGATTGATATCCTGGCCCAGGGCGTCGGCCACGTGTTGGGCGGCGAGATCGTTCTCGTCGTATTCGTAGGGAATGAGTTCGTATGGTATCTTAGCGTGGTCGAGCAGGCGCGCCGCGTTGGTTTTCAGAGGTTTGGGCATGGCGTCAGTCGAGGATTAAGGAGACGGGGCAATGGTCTGAGCCAGAGATTTCGGCGTGGATTTCGGCCGAGCGCAGGCGAGGCAGCAGGCGCTCGGAGATGACAAAGTAGTCGATGCGCCATCCGAGGTTCTTTTCCTTGGCCTTGAAGCGGTAACTCCACCAGCTGTAAGCGTCTTTGAGGTCGGGGTGGAGGTGGCGGAACGTGTCGACAAATCCGCTGTCGAGCAGGCGGCTGAAGCATGCGCGTTCTTCGTCGGTAAATCCTGCGTTGTGGCGGTTGGCCTTCGGACGGGCGAGGTCGATTTCCTCATGTGCCACGTTGAGGTCGCCGCAGATCACCACAGGCTTGCGTTGGTCAAGCCCTTTAACGTAGTCCAAGAAGGCGTTTTCCCACTCCATGCGGTAGGGCAGGCGGGCGAGTTCACCCTGCGAGTTGGGCGTGTATACGTTTACGAGGTACAGGTCGTCGAGTTCGAGGGTGACGACGCGGCCCTCGTGGTCGTGCTCGTCAACGCCGATGCCGAGGGTGACGCTTAGAGGCTTGATGCGTGCGAACGTGGCGGTGCCGGAGTAGCCCTTTTTGTCGGCGTAGTTCCAGAAGCTGTCGTAGCCGTCAAAGGCCATGTCGATCTGGCCGGCGCTCAGCTTGGTCTCCTGAAGGCAGAAGAAATCGGCGTCAAAACTGGTGAAAATATCGTTGAAGCCCTTATTTTGCACGGCCCTCAGGCCATTGACGTTCCAAGAAACGAATTTCATACTTAGTCGATTGTTAGATTATGGGCGCAAATATAACGAAAAAATGAAGAAAAATTAAAATCCGAAGTGGAAAATTTGGTCAGTTCCCGATAAATGCGTACCTTTGCCGTACGTAATGACGATCTGTTAGCTCAGTTGGTTTAGAGCGCCTCCTTGACAGGGAGGAGGTCACTGGTTCGAATCCAGTACAGATCACTCACCAGGCGATGGAGAAATTCACCGCCTTTATTTGTTATATAAGTAATAGTAATAAATATGAAGAACTATGACGGAGTATCACAAGAGAACAACAGCGAAGAAGATGGCGTCGATAGCCTTTTGGAAAGAGCATCCGATGAAGCCGGAAGAATACTTTGCTCAATTCAAGCGCTTGCGGGAACAACGTCTTGCAAGGGAGTCCAAATCGCAGGACTAAAAAAATGGGCAATAGACAATGGTTGTTGGATAGATAATCCCAATACAATAGGCGTATTTTCTGACCGAGGCTCAGAGAATGAAGTCTATATGGATGTAAATCATTCTATGGTTTACAAATTGAATGACTTTCGTTATGCTGACGATAATTTGACCCCTTTCTTTAACCGTATTCGCATACATAATTCACTATTTCCTGACTGTGCGTATTCATTCGTTGGATTATCAGAAAATCGTGAGGGAAAAATTTGCGCGGTGATTTCGCAACCTTTTGTGCGCGCCGATCGAGAGGCTTCGACAGAAGAGATTGCCGGTGCGTTAGCCCTTATGGGATTTATGCCGATGCAAGGCGGTGAGTATTTTTCTAATGGCAAGATAGATGTGTTTGATGCGTTGCCAAATAATGTGCTTCATGGGGAAGATGGTTCGTTTTATTTCATAGATACCATTATTTGCGAATCATCGGACGATTTCCTTGAGTCATATAAATCACTTTCTCCTAATTACTCTAAATAAGAATAGTTTAAACAATAATGAAAAAGGTTAAGGCTTGGGTGGAGGCCATGAGGCTGCGGACGCTGCCGGTGTCGGTGGCCGGCGTGATTGCCGGCGTGGCGCT
>CAMWUM010000102.1 GCA_947177435.1 uncultured Muribaculaceae bacterium | reverse complement strand
GTACTTGCTCCTTCAGAACCTCGGCCAGCGCAACAAGCGCGGTGACGAAAAGTCGTACCTCGGCTGCGATGCCAACGACGCGCACGTCTACACCGACAAGGCCAGCGCCAGCGACCTTTACCACTGGACCATCGAGGTTGCCCCCGCCGGCTACGCTTTCCCCGTAGGCGAGCAGCTGCCTGACGTATACCCCGACAACAACCTCCCCGACACCGACCCCCGCAAGAATGCCTACAACGGCTACAAGCTCGTCTTCGCCGAGGAGTTTAACGCTACCGAAGGCCAGCCCGGTACCGACATCTGGAATTATGAGAAGGGCTGGAAGCGCAACAACGAGGACCAATACTACAACAATTTCAAGAATAATATCTGGCTTGAGAACGGCGTCTGCGTATTCAACGGTCGCCACGAAGACCCCGAGACCGTGAAGAACCCCAGCTACGATCCCCGCTACGGTACGGGCAACCAGCTTATCAAGTGGCTTGAGTGGACTTCTGCCTCAATCATCACCAGAGGTTCTTGGAATGGCGACTACTCCTGGCAGTACGGTATCTATGAGGTGCGCGCAAAGCTTCCCGCCTACACCGGCTGCTGGCCCGCTATCTGGTCTACCGGCCGTCAGTACTCTTGGCCCAAGGGTGGCGAGATTGACCTGATGGAGTGGTACGGTGGCGTAATCCACGGCAATGTATGCTGGGGTGACACCAAGTGGAACAGCGCCACGGTCAGCTACAGCGAACTCAACAAGGAAGATCCCAACACCGAGTGGGGCGACGAATACCATGTATGGCGCATGTTCTGGGACTACGACCATATCGAGATGTGGTGCGACAACGTGCTCGTCAACAATATCGACCTCAACACCACATTCAACCCCGTAAGGGAAGGCAATGACTGGTCGGGCGTCAACCCGTTCCGCGACGTGCGCCAGGTGCTCTGGCTCAACCTCGCACTCGGCGGCAACAGCGGCGGCAGCCTCGCCAAAGTGCCCCAGAACAACTATTACCTTGTTGACTACGCACGCGTATACCAGAAAATAGGCACCGACGGCAAAGCCAAATACCACGTTGAGGACTACGCTCCCGACGCCACCATCATCGTGCCCGACAAGGACGCCGAGCTCTCCGGCATCCAGACTCCCGTGTCTGACCTCGCCGATGCAGCTGATGCAGCCTACTACAACCTGCAGGGCATGCCCATCTCCGACCCCGTGCCGGGCCAGGTGGTGATTTGCCGCCAGGCTGGCCAGGTCACAAAGATGATCGCCCGCTAATCCCCATCTTGACGCCCCGCCCGGGCGGGGCGTCAACTGTTAAAATATTTTAATTAAACAACGCAAACCGGTAAGTTTCAAAAATAATTGTTAACTTTGCCGTGTCTAATACCGCATCCTTGCTTAACTGCAACTGATTAATCTTTTTGCCAATTATAAAACTTTACCAACTTTTAATACCTAACATGAATCACAATGCTAAACTACCATCAGTGAAGAGCGCTTTGCTGTGTGTAGCCCTTATGGGATCCTTTAGCGTATTCACGCCCCCGGCCTTCGCGTCGTCTGTGCAGCAGGCGACCTCCTCGGTCTCTGGCGTCGTGTACGACGAACTGGGAGAGCCCGTCATTGGCGCTTCAGTCAAAGTTGTTGGCGAGACCCAAGGCGTTTCGACTGACTTCGATGGCAACTTTACCCTCAAAATTTCCGGCCCCTGCAAGATCGAGGTTTCTTACATCGGTTACAAAAACGAAATCATTGATGTAAAGCCCGGCCAGAACATCACTGTTAACCTAAAAGAGGACAGCAACCTTCTCGATGAGGTCGTTGTCGTTGGTTTCGGCCAGCAGAAGAAGGTCAACCTTACCGGTTCGGTGGGCGTGGCCACTTCCAAGGACCTGGCAGGCCGCCCCGTACAGAGCACTGCTGCCGCTCTGCAGGGCGTTATCCCCGGTCTTAACATTTCTAACTCAAGCAATGGTGGCGAGCTCAACGCCAGCAAGTCTATCAACGTGCGTGGTATGGCCACCATCGGTGAGGGTTCGTCGGGTTCGCCACTCATCCTCATCGACGGCATGGAGGGTGACATGAACGCCCTCAACCCGCAGGATATCGAGAGCATCTCGGTGCTCAAGGACGCCGCCGCATCTTCTATTTATGGTTCGCGCGCGCCTTTCGGCGTTATCCTTATCACCACCAAGGGTGGCTCTAAGGGCACAACCCAGGTAAGGTATAACAACTCGTTCCGCTTCAACCAGCCTCTGACCCCGCTGCAGATGATGGATTCGTGGGAGTATATCAACTACCTCAACGACGTGCAGAACAACACCTCGCCCGGCAGCCAGGCTTTCGAGCAGGACTTCGTGGCTCAGGCTTGGGCTTACTACAACGGCGAGTCTGACAACTACATCTATAAAAACGCTTTCAACGGCACTCACCGTAGGTGGGGTACGGGTGAAAACTCCGGTACTTTCGCCAACGTCGACTGGCGTAAGGAGCTCTACAAGGATACAGCCTTTGCTCAGGAGCACAACCTGACGATGACCGGCGGCGGCGACAAGATCACCTACTACGTTTCGGGCAACTTCCTTGATCAAGGTGGCTTCATGAAGTACGGCCAGGATACCTACGACCGTTACTCTTTGATGGGCAAGTTCAACGCTGACCTCTACTCGTGGCTTAAAATCCAGTACACCAGCCGCTGGGTGCGCACTGACTACAACCGCGCACAGTGGATGACCGGTGGATTCTACGAGAAGATTCTCCGTCGTCTCCCCCCGACTAACCCCAAGTATGACCCCAACGGCTACATTGCAGCCGAC
The DNA here is from genome assembly GCA_947177435.1 of uncultured Muribaculaceae bacterium. Lineage (GTDB taxonomy): Bacteria > Bacteroidota > Bacteroidia > Bacteroidales > Muribaculaceae > CAG-873. Next base: position 4,114 of record CAMWUM010000102.1, on the reverse strand, counting down.
TTCAACTACATCGAGCACCTTGAGAACGGTGGTCGTTACATCGAGCAGAACGATGTATTCACCAACCAGTTCCAGGTTGTCCTCACCCCGCTCAAGGGTTGGAACATCACCGGCGAATTCAACTCCCGCATCAACAGCAACTGGACGCACAGAGAGATTAAGCCCGTCTACGCTCACGACGCCAACGACTATCCCCAGTACAATGCTGAGGACGTGCACTTGGCATTCGACTGCGGCGACCACAGCAACCTCTATGAGTACAGCTACCGTAGCACCTACCTCAACTACAACGTCTTCACCGACTATATGTTCACTGTCAACGAGAAGAACGATTTCAAGGTGATGCTCGGTTTCCAGGCTGAGGACTTCAAGTACCGCGACTTGAGCGCCAACCGCGACGATATGCTGGTTGAGGATCTGCCCGTGCTCAATCTTACCACCAGTACCGATGGCTGGGGCATGAGCAGCCAGTACCAGAAGTGGCGTACCGTTGGCTTCTTCGGCCGTATCAACTACGATTATGATGGAAAGTACCTGGCTGAGGTCAACCTCCGCTATGACGGCACCTCGCGCTTCCGTCGCGACAGCCGCTGGGTATGGTCTCCCTCATTCTCTCTCGGTTGGAACATCGCTCGTGAAGAGTTCTGGAAGAATATAGCTCCTTACGTTCCCACCCTCAAGCTCCGTGGTTCTTATGGTCAGCTCGCCAACCAGAACACCAATGGCTGGTACCCGACCTATCGTACTATAGGTGTTTACAACCAGGGTTCTAACTGGCTCGTAAATGGCATCAAGGCCAATACCGCCTACTTCCCCAGCCTCGTTACTCCCGACCTGACCTGGGAGAAGATCCGCTCTACCAACCTTGGTATCGACTTCGCCGCATTTGACTATCGCCTTACTGGTAGCTTCGACTACTTCTGGCGCAACAACCACGACATGCTCGGTCCGGCCCTGACTTATCCCGCTGTCTTCGGCGCAGGCGTGCCCTCTGAGAACTCACTCTCTCTTTGTACCTCTGGTTGGGAACTCCAGTTGCAGTGGCAGGACGTAGTAGGTCAGTTCACCTACAGCGCCAAGCTCAACCTCTCCGACGACCGCACCAAGATTACCGAATATCCTAACGACGAGCGTTACATCAACAAGTACATCGCAGGCGTATACACCGGCCAGATCTACGGTCTTACCACCAAGGGCATCGCCAAGACTCAGGAGGAGATGGACGCCCACCTCGCCCAGGTCAACCAGGATGAGCTCAGCGCATCAGCATGGCTCGCTGGCGATATGATGTACGAAGATATCGACGGCGACGGCAAGATCCACAAGGGCAACACTCTCGATGCTCTCGGCGACCTCAAGGTCATCGGTAACACCTCGCCCCGCTACCGCTTCGGCTTCAACCTCTTCGGCCAGTGGAAGGGTATCGATCTTACCGCATTCTTCCAGGGCGTGCTCAAGCGTGATTACTACTTCGATCCCAATGGCGGTCAAGGCACTTGGGGCAAGTCGGCAGTGTTCTGGGGTGCTACCTCAGGCGGTCGCTGGGAGTCGCTCTTCCTCGAGCCTCACCTCGACTACTGGCGTGACGAAAGCAGCCTCCTTGGCGCTAACTACGACGCTTACTATCCCCGTCCCCTCTACTACACCAACAAGAACCGTGAAATCCAGACCAAGTATCTCCAGAACGCATCTTACCTGCGTCTGAAGAACCTCCAGGTTGGCTATACTTTCCCCAGCGCCTGGATGAACAAGATCCACGTATCCAAGCTCCGCATCTACTTCTCGGCTGAGAACCTCTGCACTTGGACTAAGATGTCGAAGGTTATGGATCCCGAGTCGCTCGAGGTATCGTCGATGAAGTCGGGCGCATCTTACCCCCTGTCAAAGACTTATTCGTTTGGTCTGTCGATTGACTTCTAAAAAATCTAAAGCACAATGAAAAATCTCAATAAATCAATCATGGGAGGCGTCATGGCCTGCGCTCTCGGCCTTGGTATGGTCGGTTGCGATGACTATCTCGACATCACTCCTCCCTCGCAGGTTACGCCCGAGACCTACTTCACCAATGCTTCGCAGCTCGGTGCGTACACCATCGCATACTACGACCGCGGCGGCATGAACGGCTCGCGCGGCGCCAACGCCTTCCCTCACTATGGCTATTCGGGCTCGGGCTACCAGTTCTATATCCACGATGATATGGGCACCGACAACGAGTGCGGCACTTCGCTCGGCAATGAGTTCTACTCCGGCGCCGACTACAAGGTGGGCAACGGCACCGGCGGTTCGTGGAGCTTCGGCACCATCAACGACCTCAACTACTTCCTTGAGACTGTTGTGCCCAAGTACGCAGCCGGCCAGATTACTGGCGACAAGGTGCAGATTGAGCACTACATCGGTGAGGGCTACATGCTCCGTGCCATCGAGTACTATAAGAAACTCCGTGCCATGGGCGACTTCCCCATCATCACCAAGAACCTGCCCATGAACAAGGACAGCCTCATCAACTATTCGAAGCGCGCTCCCCGCAACCAGGTGGCTCGTTTCATCCTGGCTGACCTTGACAGTGCAATCAAGTACCTGAGCGATGGCTCCACCACTGGCGGCAAAAACCGCATTACCCGTGACATCGCTTACCTCGAGAAGGCTCGCGTGGCTCTTTACGAAGGCACTTTCGAGAAGTACTTCGCCGGCACTCCTTTCGTGCCCGACAAGGCAGCAGGCTGGCCCGGTGCTCAGAAGGAATACAACGCCAACTATACTTATGACAATGCTTCTGAAGTAAACTTCTTCCTTACCGAAGCCCTTAACGCTTCTAAGTACGTAGCTGACAAGTATCCCACTCTTACCGTTAACAACAAGAAGGTTCTTGGTGCAACTTATACCGACATGCCGAGCAACCCGTACTACGCTATGTTCACCTCGCAGACTCTCACCAGCTACGAGAATGAAGTGCTGATGTGGCGCGCATACGACATCGACGTCAGCGGTGGTCACTCGCTTGGTCAGTACATGAAGAGCAACAACGGCTTCACTCAGGAGTTTGCCAACACTTTCCTTATGACCAACGGCCTCCCCATCTACGATGCTAACTCTGGTTACAAGGGCGATGACTTCGTGCAGGACACCAAGACCGGCCGCGACTATCGTTGGCAGATCTTCACCAAGGCTCCTAACGAATACGTATTCGAAGGTGACGACGAGCAGAAGATTGGTATCGGCGCTAAGCGTTCTTCTACCGAATATCTCGTGCCCGGTATCGTGAGCGCTCCCTACTGCGGTTCTACCACTGGTTATCAGAAGGGCAAGGGCTTCACTACCAATGCAGATTGGGTAAAGGGTGGCCATGACCTTACCGCTCCCTGCATCTACCGCTCTGTCGAGGCTTACCTCATCTATATGGAGGCTTGCTGGGAACTCAAGGGTGACGGCCTCGACGCTGACGCTTGGAACTACTGGAACAAGATCCGTACCCGCGCCGGTGTGGCTGAAGCAAGCGTGACTATCGCTGCCACCGACCTTGACAAGGAAGAGTACACCAGCCATGACCTTGGCCTCTACTCAGCTGGCCAGCGCATCACTTCCAAGGTGCTTTACAACATCCGTCGCGAGCGTCGCTGCGAACTTATGAGCGAAGGCTTCCGCATGGATGACCTCAAGCGTTGGCGTTCGTTCGATCAACTGATGGATAAGCCCATGTACCTCCACGGCTGCAAGATTTTCGGTCCGATGCAGAAGTACTATCCCACCGGCTCTGGTGCACTGGTATTCGATAACAGCGACATCACCAAGAACAATGTGTCTTCTCCCTCTGATGAAGTAGGCGGCTTCGAGACCGCTCCCGGCGTCAAGAATCCTCAGTACTTCTCGCTCTTCCGCATCAATGAGAACAATAAGTTCTATGCTACCGGTATGACCTGGAAGATGGCTCATTACCTCGAGCCCGTCAACCGTGGCCACTTCCTGGAGTCGGCTGCTGACGGTGTGACTATCGAAGACAGCCCCATCTATCAGAATCCCTACTGGCCCACCGAAGGCGACCAACCCGCCCTCAAATAATGTAGGGACATGGCTCTGCCATGTCGAATAATCCAAAAAAGCAAACACAAGGAGGGCG